>CAYHSI010000331.1:0-2308 GCA_964359225.1 uncultured Anaerolineaceae bacterium | reverse complement strand
CAGGAGCGAGAGCTTGGTTCAACCGCCAGGCCGTCTGCTGGACTTCGGCTGTGGGTGGGGATTCTTCCTCGGTCTAGCGAGAGAGCGCGGCTGGGACACCTTTGGGATCGAGCCGTTGCCGGCCCATGCTGCGCATGCTCGAGACATCTTCGCCGCAAGCGTTGTTACCGATACGCTCCGGCAGGACACATTTGCATCCCGGAGCTTTGATGTGATCACAGCCTTTCAGGTTTTCGAGCACCTGCCCGATCCAAGAGAGAATTTATTGAATCTGCATGCTGCATTGAAAGTGGGCGGCGTGATCCATATAGAGGTCCCAAACATCGATACCTGGGGTGTTCGCCTCCTTGGAAGACATCACAGGCACTTCGTCCAGGATCATTTGACCTTCTTTTCCCCGATGACCCTGCAAGAACTCCTTCGCAGCTGCGCATTCCGAATCATCGAAGTTGGACATCCTGCCCGCAAGATGACGGTCCGTCATCTGGTGACGGTTTGGATGGCTAGGTATCTGCCAGCGGCCGTGATTCGTCTCCTCGAGGCGGTTTGCCTGCGATTGTCTCTGTGGGAACGAATTTTGTCACTCAATCTGGGAGACATCGTCGCAGTCACGGGTCGACGAGAGGATTAGCCGCTGCTCTTTCCTCCAGATGATGGACCACCGATAGGCTACCGATTGCGATCTGCCAGGGCTGCTACCCAATCCCAATATCCTTACCCAAGTCTAGATTGAACATCCTCTACATCGTTCCGTACGTCCCCAGCCTTGTGCGCGTGCGGCCCTATCACTTGATCCGCGAGTTGTCGGGCCGCGGTCACCAGCTCACGGTGCTTTCATTGTGGACCGATGAGGCCGAACGTAGGGAACTCGAACAGTTGAAATCGCAGGCGTACGCGGTTGATGGAATGGCGCTTACCAGACCGCGCTCTTACTGGAACTGCCTCAAAGCCGTGCCGACCGGCCAGCCCCTGCAGGCGGCCTACTGCTGGCAGCCGGAGCTGGCGAGTGAGATCCGCCGCCGGACCACCTCAAAGAACGGACGCCCGCCCTTCGACGTCGTGCACGTAGAGCACCTGCGTGGGGCGCGCTACGGATTGGACCTCAAATCACATCTGGCCGAAACCGGTGTTCGCATTCCGATGGTCTGGGACAGCGTGGACTGCATCAGCCTGCTGTTCCGGCAGGCGGCCGCCAATGGCGCGGGCGCCTTCAGCCGCACGGTGACTCGCTTTGAGTTACCCCGGACCGAACGCTATGAGGGCTGGCTGCTGAATCAGTTTGATCGTGTGCTGGTCACCTCAGGGCACGACGCGGCCGCGCTGCGCAGCCTGAATCCGAACGCCCAAAGCATCTCGGTGGTGTCGAACGGGGTCGACCTGGAATACTTCAGCGCAAACGGCTCAGCTACGCGCAGCACCTCCGCAATCGTGATGTCCGGCAAGATGAGCTACCACGCCAACGTCGCGATGGCCTTGTATTTTGTGCGTGAGGTGCTCCCGCGAGTTTGGGCCGAGCGGCGAGACGCACAGCTCTGGATCGTCGGTAAGGATCCGCCGCGCGAGGTGCGGGAATTGGCACGGCATCCACGGATCAAGGTGACCGGCACTGTGGCAGATGTCCGCCCGTACTTGCGGGCAGCGGCGGTGGCGGTCGCCCCGCAGCCCTACGCGGTCGGGGTCCAGAACAAGGTGCTGGAGGCGATGGCCTGCGGGACACCGGTCGTCGCTTCTCCGCAGGCGGCCTCCGCGCTGCAGGCGAACTCAGGGCGAGATCTGCTCGTGGCGGACGACTCGAAAGCATTCTCGAGAGCAGTGCTCTCGCTACTCAACGACGCCGGAATCCGGCGGTCGCTGGGAAGGGCTGGACGGCAGTACGTCGAGCAGCACCATCGCTGGTCCGATTCGGCGGAGAAACTTGAAGGTATCTACGATGAGCTCATCGGCGCAGAGCGCTGACCGCTTTCTGCCCCGGACTGTCCACGGGCAACTGGCGGCGCGGCTGGCGGGCAGGGGCACTTGGCCGCCTTACCGGCTGGCACTGGCGCTCAACGACACTTTGGGAATCACGCTCGGCTGCCGGCTCGCGTACGAGGTGCGATTTGAGTGGGCACTAGCAGTCTTCCAGCTCGACGCGCCGCCCGCGCCGCGATTCTATTCAGTGCTTGTGCTGGCGATCCTACCGCTCTGGCTGCTGATCTTCGCCGCCATTGGGCTTTATCAAGAGCGCAACCTGCTGGGCGGGACGCCCGAATACGCACTCGTTTTTCGCGCCGCAACAATCGGGCTTGTGGTAGTCATCGTCGCGGAA
>CAYHSI010000330.1:0-2313 GCA_964359225.1 uncultured Anaerolineaceae bacterium | reverse complement strand
GGACGGTCCGCGGCGACCAGTTGCGCGCCGAGCTCGAGGGGCGCGGAATCCAGATCCGGGCGGGTTCGATGCCCGGGCTTGCGGAAGAGGCCCCTCAGGCCTACAAGGACGTCGATGCGGTCGTCGAGGTGGTCGCCAAAGCCGGAATCGCCAAGAAGGTCGCCCGCCTACGGCCGGTGGCGGTCATTAAGGGCTGACCGCCAGCCCCCTCGCTATCAGGCGTCCGGCGCCACCAAGCGTAGAAAGCGGCGCTTCCCGACTCGGAGGACGCCGCCGGCCGCACTCCCCAAGTCCAGATTGGGATCATCCAGCACTTCGTCGTTGAGCCGCACTCCTCCCTGCTTCACCAAGCGGCGGGCCTCGCTGCGGCTGGGGGCCAGTCCGGAATTGACTATGACCTCAACCAGCCCGGTGGCTCCGCTCAACACGTAGCCTGGAATCTCCTCTGGTTCGGCGCCCTGCTGGAAAATCTGGCGAAACTCGCTCTCGGCCGCGGCGGCGGCTTCCTGACCGTAGTAGATCTCGACGATTTCCTTGGCGAGCTTCATCTTGATGTCCCGCGGGTGGCCAGCATTCGAGTTCAGCTCGGCCTCGATTTGCGAAATCTCGCTCGGCCCCCAGCGGGTCGCCAGGCGAAAATACACCCCCATGGCCTTGTCCGGCACGCTCATGACTTTGCCATACATGTCCGCGGCGGAGCTGTTAAGCGGAATATGGTTGCCGAGCGACTTACTCATCTTTAGCTCTCCGTCGGTGCCAGGCAGAATCCCCAGGATGACGCCGATATTCGGTTGGGCACCAAGGGCTTCCATCAGTTTGCGGCCGGCGGTCAGAATGTTGAAGAGCTGATCGGTTCCGCCGATCTGCACATCGGTCCTCATGTGATACGCGTCGTAGGCCTGCATGAGCGAATACATGAATTCGTGCAGGTAGATCGGGTCATCCGAGTCGAACCGCTGCCGGAATGACTCGCGGCCCAGGAACTGCTGAACGGTGAAATTGGCAGCCAGCCGGATCAAATCGGCGAATGTCAGAGGGCTCAGCCACTCATCGTTGTACCGAATCAGGGTGAGATCTGGATCGAGAATCTTGAAGGCCTGCCGGGCGTAGGTCTCCGCGTTGGCAGTGGCCTGCTCCATGCTGATCTGGGCCCGTACCTTGGCTTCGTGAGAAGGGTCGCCCACCAGCGAAGTGAAACGGCCGATCAGGAAGGTCACCTCATGTCCAAGCTCCTGGAACTGGCGCATCTTGCGAATCGGCACCATATGTCCGATGTGTAAATCGGAAGTCCGCGGATCGAAGCCGCAATAGACCCGCAGCGGCCGCCGCTCGGCCTCGGCCTGCCGCAGCCGCTCGCGAAGCTCTTTCGCCATGGCGACCTTGAGCCCCGGGTCCCCATACTCGGTGCCCTGCATCAGCAGCTCGGTTTGCGCCTCGATCGATGGCTTGCTCATGGGCTGCCCAGCATAACCAAGTCTGGGTGGCCATGATACGTCACCCCGGCCAATTCACCCACCCGGGAGGCATCCATCGCACAACTCGACCCAGCTGGCCAGCACCCCAGCCGGGATCGACGTGATGGCTCCGTGGGACCCCCCGACGGCCGAGATGCTCTCTCCGGCTTGGAGCAGTTGATCCTGCCCTCCGCCCGCAGTCATGCGGCATGCACCCATCAGGCAGGCCATTAACAGCTCCCCGCCACTGGCTTCGACTCCCATCGCGCCGCGCCCAGCACCGCTCAAGCTGGCCGAGACTCCTTGTCCGTGGACCTGGTACTCTCGAGTCCCATTCGCCCGCAGCACGAGCAGCTTGCCCTGATCCAGCCTCAGCTCAGTGGGTCCGGTCTGGTTGACCGGATTAGAGCCGGAGGCCGCGAACCGGGGGTCAAGCGCGGCGAGCTCGATCTGGGTGTCCGGACCCAGGTAGAGAGTGCCCTCTCCCAGGTCCGAGCCGGCATCAAAGGTGGATTGCAGACTGAGCCTGGCTTCGGTCAGAGCGGTCACGACGCTGGAAACCGGAATCGTTCCCAGATTCGCAATGGATTGGACGGCGCCATCTCCGAGCTCGGCCTGTACACCGCCCGCGACGAGCACCGCAAACCCGTAGTCGTTGGCGAGTGCCGGGCGTGACCGGGCAACCCACACGACGGCGGCAACCCCAAAGACCAGCAGGATCATCGCGGAGGCCAGCAGCGTTCGGAGTGCGGACCGCCGGCCTGACCGGCCTGCCGCCGGTAGCGCCAGCACTGCCACCGACACGCTGTCATCCACATCGCGCCCCAAGGCAAGGCTGACCAGATGGCGGGAGGCCTCT
>CAYHSI010000329.1:0-2314 GCA_964359225.1 uncultured Anaerolineaceae bacterium | reverse complement strand
CGCTGCGGCCGCAGACGCTGGGAGGCGCTGCCGCCTATCTCACGGTCGATCAGCCGGGTCTCGAGCCGGCCCTGTTCCCGGGCGACTTGGCCATCGTCCGCTTGCAGGAGGACTACCGGGTAGGGGACCTCATCGCGGTTCAGACGCTCGAAGGACCATTCTTCGGCCGGATCATCGGTGAGGACGACACGGCCTATCGGGTTGTCTTCCAGGGGACCGCCGACGCGGTTGCGGTGCCCGGCGAGTACATCGTCGGGAGGCTGTGGTTCAACCTGGGGGTCTTCGGACGCCGGATCGGCAGCGGAATTCTTGACGCCTTTGGACTAGAGGCCGAGGCCGCTCGCTAACCGGTCCCAGTAGGGCGCACGCCGTCATATCCCTGGCCGCGGGCCCAGGCGTCGATCTCCCCCGCCCAGCGCTCCAAGTTCCGCACCCGCTGCTCGACGTCGGGCGGCGGCGGAGGGTTGGGGTCGCCGCCGGCGTAGGCGATCAGCTCTTCCATCGTTCCATCGAAGAAATCTAAGTCAACTCGGGCCGGAACGCCGGCGACCTGGCCGCGATTGGAGTGCTGCCAGAAGCGCCAACTCGACCAGCCGGCTGGCCTCGCGCCCTCCTGGTTGGTAGAAAAACTGGTTGCAGAATGTGCCAATTGTTAGTAAAATCCTAACGATCATCAAGGACTGCAACCATGGTGCGGACGCTCTCACGGAACGAGGCCAACATCGTACTGGACCTGGAGTGGCGGGGCCAAAAGACCCTTACCCTTGTCGA
The DNA here is from genome assembly GCA_964359225.1 of uncultured Anaerolineaceae bacterium. Lineage (GTDB taxonomy): Bacteria > Chloroflexota > Anaerolineae > Anaerolineales > E44-bin32 > JADFRG01. The sequence continues at coordinate 1,543 of CAYHSI010000329.1, read as the reverse complement.
ACTCCAACGGACACTGGGCACTTCAAAGAACAACGCTCGCTATATAGCCCACAGCCTGGTCAAGAAGGGTTGGCTAGAGCGGCTGCGACCCGGGCTCTTCCAGCTTGTGCCTGCGGACAGAGGCAAGGAAGGGGTAGCCGACACCAACCCCCTCAGTGCCGGCGGAGCGCTTGTTGCCCCATACTTCCTTTCCTTCGGCACGGCCTGCACGCACTATGGGCTCACCGAACAGGTGTTCGCGGAGGTCTACCTGGCGTGCCAGCAGCGCCGCCGCCCTGAGATCATTCGTGGGATGAAGTACGTTTTCGTATACGTGCCGGAGAAGCGTTTCTTCGGTTTCAAGGAGGTCGAGGTTCTAGGGCAGCCTGTACAGATGGCGATGGTCGAGCGAGCACTGTTGGACGCGATTGATCGACCTCGGTACGCTGGCGGCATAGGGGAGGTCTCTCGCATCGCGGCACGTGCAGTTACCAAGATCTCGTGGGAGACGCTCCTGGATCTCGTGCGCAAATGGGGCTCGTCAGCGCTGGTGCAGCGCCTGGGCTACTTCTTCGATCTCCACCATGTCGAAGTACCGGCCTATGCGCGCCGAGACCTGGTCCGGCTGATACGCCCGCGAAGCAAGATCCAGCTCGGGTCGCGTCGGAGTTGGGGCACGTCAGGAAAGCTTGTCCAACCCTGGAATGTGGTGGAGAACGTTCCGCGTCAGCTGTTGATCTCGAGGGGCGAGAAGTCCCGGCACCGGGTGTTGTTCAAGAGTAAGCGGAGCAGCAGATGATAGCAGACAAGTTCGTCGATCTCTATGCCCGAAACAGTGGTCTCCGCGATAAGCTCGTGGCCGAGCGTGACATTGTGCTCACCTATGCACTCCGATCAATGTTGGAGTTCGGTTTAATGGAGGAGCTAGCATTCAAGGGCGGAACCTGCCTGCGGAAGACGATCTTCGGCACGACTGGGCGCTTCTCCGAGGATCTCGATTTCACCCTGGACACGAACGAGGCTGAAGACGACATGCTCATTCGAGTTGTAGACAGTTTCAATCGCGAGAACTACGGCATCACATTCAAATTCGAGGAGTACTACAAGTCCGACGATGGGACCTCCTTCGGTGGTGAGGTGCTGTATTGGCATGACTGGAACGCCGCTGGTCGCTTCCGCTTGCAGGTTAGCCTGCGCGAGCGCCCCACATTGCCGGCGGTTTGGCGGGCGCTGAAGTTACAGCCCTACTTTGGCTACCTTGAATTCGAGCCGTTCAGAGTGCGGTCACTCGACACCATCGAGATGATCGCCGAGAAGGTGCGGGCCGCGTACCAGCGGGCAAAGGTGCGAGACCTATATGACCTTCATCGCTTCGCGAGTACGCCGTTCGATGGTGAGCTTCTGAGACGCGTTGTCGTCCTCAAGCTTTGGCAGGTCCGTGATCCGTTCGTTCCTGCCAGGTTCTTCGAGAAGCTCAGGGGTGAGCAATACGACTGGGGCGATCTTCAGCGTCTTGTCCGAGCCTCAGAACGCATCGAGCCCTCCGAGATCGTATCAACCGTCG
>CAYHSI010000328.1:0-2319 GCA_964359225.1 uncultured Anaerolineaceae bacterium | reverse complement strand
GTCGCCCAGCCGTTGTCTTATCCCCGGAGAGCTACAACGGGAAAGTGGGCCTGGCACTCTTTTGTCCGATAACCAGCCGGGTCAAGGTTTATCCATTCGAGGTACGAATCCCCGAAGGGCAAGAAGTGAGCGGCGTGGTTCTGTCCGATCAGATTAAGAGCCTTGATTGGCGCCCCAGGCGAGCAGAGTTCATTTGTGATCTGCCAAGCGCGACCATCGGGGAAGTGATGGCAAAAGCACGCGGATTGCTGGATTGAGATCCAGCAAAAGGTGGACGATGCCTTTGGCGTGCCCCGAGCCCTCTCTCTGCTCCGACTAATCCAGCCCTTCCAGCTCTACCTCTGAATCCTAGCGTGCCGCGCCGCCAGTTTGTCCCTTTTAGGGGGAGAATTGCGTTTAACAAGCGAAGCATGGCACGGAGATTCCAGGAAGTGAGGATGGCTGAAGACCGTCGCGTCGCCGGGGCGCCGGATGCCGATGAGGACGAAGAGGCGACCGTCATCGCGGCCCAGGGCCGGGATCCGGTCGCACTGACTCGTCTGTACGAGCGCTACGTCCGACCTGTCTACCGCTATCTTTTCAGCCAAATCGGCGACACCGCTGATGCGGAAGATCTGACCTCTCAGACGTTCCTGAGCGCGCTGGAAGCTCTGCCCCGCTACCGGCACCGCGGTCGGTTTGCCGCCTGGCTTTTCGTCATCGCCCGCCGCAAGGCGTTGGACTACTTCCGGCGGCGTCGGCCGCAGGTCGATCTGGACACCCTGCCACTCCGCGCGGACGGCGCGGACCCCGCCAGCCAGGTCATTCAATCCCAGCACTGGCAAGATCTGTCCCAGCGGATTGCCGCCCTCTCCGATGAGGAGCAAGACCTTTTGCGGCTGCGCTACGTAGCCGACCTGTCATTCGCAGAGATCGGCGCCATTCTTGGAAAGAGCGAGCAGGCAGCAAAGAAGTCGTTGTACCGCCTCGTGAGCCGGCTGCAGAACCAAATGGAGAACGATCATGGCTGAGTTCGTGCCGTCTCCCGATTTCCAAGAGGAGATCCGGCGTGTTCTGGCTGCGCCGGACCCCGACCCGTCTTTCGCCAAACGGCTCGGCGAGCGCCTGGCCGCGCAAACTTCTGCCCTCCCGAGGCGCGGGCGCCGGCTATCCTCGCGCACCCGCTTGGCCTGGTCGCTTGGCATGCTTCTGGTCCTGCTGCTGGCTGCATTCGCGATCGGCCCCAGAAACATCGTCGCCGCAATGCAGAGGCTGCTCGGGTATATCCCCGGCGTCGGGCTGGTCGACGACCGCGCGGGACTGCGGGTGCTTGCGGAACCCGCGACAATTCAGCGAGAGGGGATCACCGTCAGTGTCACGCAGGCCGTCCTCGACCCTCAGCGAACGGTGATCCTCTTCCGGGTCGATGGAATCCCGCCCTCCGCCCGCCCAGACGGTGAGGATTCCCCCGGCTGCTCGGACAGCCCCCGCTTGCTCCTGCCGGATGGAACGCTGCTCCAGATCATCGAGGGCGGCGGGCGCGGATGGGGGTCGGGTTATGAAAACCGAATGGTCTTCCCGGCGGTCCCGCCCGAAGTGGATCAGGCAGTCTTCGTTCTGCCGTGCTTGATAGACACGGCTCCCGGCGCGGCACCAGAGAACTGGGAACTGCCACTGCGCTTCGTTCCCGCACCGCCGGACCTACCGGGTCGTTCCGGTTCTGGAGGTTAGCCCGCCTCTAGAGACATTGGCGGGGGCAGAGGCGCCCTCGCAAATGGGATTGGTTCTCGAGCGGGTGATTGAGCTGCAAGACGCCTACATCCTGATTGGTATGTTCCACCAGGGCAACAGCCTACCCGAGGCGATGGTGATGGGTATCTCGGCCTGGCCGGAGATCACCGACTCCGGCGGGCAACCCATCCTGTTTGAGCCGGCCTCGGATCTCGACCTGCCCTCATATGAGATTGGGGTCTTCCCCTGGGCCTACCAGATCCCCAAGGGGTTTGCTCCCCCTCTGACGATCACGCTCGAGGCGGTCCATGTGCAGTTCCCCGCCGACCTGTCTTTCGAGTTCGACACCGGCCCAGATCCTCAACCCGAGCAGGAGTGGATTCTCAACCAGGAGTTCGAGGTCGCCGGCCACACCGTCACGCTCGTCTCGGCAATTCGCCACGAGGGAGCACGAGAGAACGGCTACGAGCTCTTCTTCCGGTCCGATTCGGATGTCTCCAACCTCTCGATCGATGACCCTGCGCACCCGCCTGTGGGCGGTTATTACGCCCTCGGAGGCCTGGGCGAGTTCAGCGTCGGATACATCTATGAAGGTTCGGTTCCATCGGG
>CAYHSI010000327.1:0-2354 GCA_964359225.1 uncultured Anaerolineaceae bacterium | reverse complement strand
GCCGGCCAGCGCTGGACGTGCACCGTCCGTTTGGATGAGGCCTCCGAGCGGCTCCACCTCCGGCCACCGCAATCCCTTGCCCCAGGAAGCTGGCGGCTTAGCCTCTCGTTCCGTGGGACCCTCAACGACCGGCTGCGCGGCTTCTACCGCATCCGCTACCAGGATCCTGGCGGCCAGCCGCGTCTGCTGGCCGCCACCCAATTCGAGTCCACCGATGCCCGCCGCGCCTTCCCCTGCTGGGACGAGCCTTCCTTTAAGGCGGTCTTCTCGCTGACCCTGGCGATCGACCCCGATCTCGCTGCGGTCGCCAACACCGGCGTCATGTCCGAAGCGGTCGAGAACGGCCGAAAAGTGGTCGGCTTTGCCGACACGATGCGGATGTCCAGTTACCTGGTGGCTTTCGCCGTCGGCCAGCTCGAAATCCCCCCTGCAAAAGTGGTCGGGCGCACACCGACCCGCGTGATCACACTGCCCGGGAAGGAACACCTGATCGGATTCGCCCAGGAGATCGGCGAACATTCGCTGCGATACTTCGAGGACTACTTCGGATTGCCCTATCCGGGGGACAAGCTCGACCACCTCGGCCTGCCCGGGTTCGCCATGGGGGCGATGGAAAACGTCGGCCTGATCACCTATCGCGACTCGGCCTTGCTGCTCGACGCACAGAATTCCGCGCTGGCCGAACGGGGGTACGTCGCCGATGTGATTGCTCACGAGATCTCGCACATGTGGTTTGGCGACCTCGTGACCATGGCCTGGTGGAATGGGCTCTGGCTCAACGAGGCGTTCGCCACCTTCATGGCAGTCAAGGCGGTTGACGCCTGGCGGCCGGAGTGGGAGCGCTGGACCGAGTTCGGGGTTGCCCGAGCTCTGGCGCTGGATGCCGACGGCTTGCACTACACCCGGCCGATCGAATTTCCGGTCGAATCGCCGACCGACGCCGAAGCGATGTTCGACGTGCTGACCTACGAAAAGGGCGGCTCGGTGCTGCGGATGCTCGAGCAGCATATCGGTGAGGCAACTTTCCGGGACGGAGTGCGTGAGTATCTGCGCAGGCATGCCTACTCCAACGCTGACACACTCGACCTGTGGAAGGCGCTTGGCGATGTTGCCGGCCAGGAAGTGCCGGACCTGATGCACGGATGGGTTTTCCAGCCGGGGCACCCGCTTATCGACGTGCGCCGGGAGCCGAACGGACTGCACCTGCACCAGCAGCGGTTTACCTATCTGCCAGCGGAGGCGCGGCCGGAGGGCGCTCCACCGCCGGATCAACGGTGGAAGGTCCCGCTCCAGATTCGGTTGCACTCCTCTGGGGGTCAGGCCGCGGTCCGTCACCTGATGGACGAAGCAGAGGTCACCCTGCCTACCCCGGCCGACTTGCGGTGGGCCGTGGTCAACGCAGGTGGAAACGGCTTCTACCGCGTCCGCTACTCCCCGGACATGCTTGGCGAGCTGCTGGGTCATCTGACCGAGCTGACCGCGCTGGAGCGCTTCAATATACTGAACGACACCTGGGCCCTGACCCAAGCCGGCCTGTTCCCGATCGCCCATTTTCTCGACCTGACCCAGCGCTACCAGACCGAGACCGATCGGAACGTCTGGACCGTCTTGCTCAGGGCGCTGGGCAGCCTGCGAAACTTGATCGAGGCGGAATTGGAGCAGCCGTTCGCCGCGTTCGTCCGTGACCGATTGGCTTCCGCGGCGGCCCGGCTCGGGGTTCAACCGGTCTCAGGCGAGAACGACCTCACGCGCCAGCTGCGAGGCGAGCTGCGCCAGGCGCTGGGGACTCTCGGCGAGGCAGCCGAGGTCCAGCGCTGGGCGGCCGAGCTCTATTCGGCGGGGAATGCTGGGGGAACGATCGACCCAGACCTATGGCGTGCTGCGCTTACCATCCGGGCGCATACCGGCGGCGAGAGCCATTACGAAGAGTTCTTCAAGCGATACGAATCGCATCCTGATCCGCAAGAGCAGCGGCGGGCGCGGGCTGCTTTGATTGCGTTCCGCCCGGAGGCGCTCGTTCGCCGTAACCTCGAGCGAACCATGGACGGTCGCTACCGCCTGCAGGACGCGCCTTACCAGGTGATGGCTTCGCTGATGCAGCCCCACAGCCGGGGCCTGGCCTGGGAGCACCTAAAACGCCGCTGGCCGGAAATGATGGAGAAGTTCCCGGAGTTCATCTTCCAGTGGCTTTGGCACGGGATCATCGGACTCAACCGCCCGGAGTGGGAAGCGGACGTCCGCGAGTACGTCGCTCGGGTCAAGCTGGACCTCGGCGGTAAGATCGTGCAGCAAACCCTCGAGCGCCTGCACGTGGGGGTCGTCATGTACCAACGGGAGACTGCCACGCTGCGCGA
>CAYHSI010000326.1:0-2355 GCA_964359225.1 uncultured Anaerolineaceae bacterium | reverse complement strand
GAGAACAACATCGTCCGCGGCGCCTACTACGCGTTGATTTCCGCGCTTTCGGGCACGCAGACTATGGCGCTCTGCTCGTTCGACGAGGCCTACACCATCCCCACCGAGAAAGCGGCCCTGGTCTCGCTGCGCACGATGCAGATCCTGGCCGAGGAGTTGGGCCTGTGCGACACGGTCGATCCGTTGGCCGGCTCCTATTATGTGGAGTGGCTCACCAATGAGATGGAGAAACGGATCTCCTCCGAGATCCGGCGGGTGGATGAGGAGCTGGGCGGGATCGTTCGCGCCGTCAGCGAGGGTTCGATCCAACGCGCAGTGGCTCAGCAGGCCTGGCGGCACGAGCAAGGTCTTCAGGACGGCTCGATCCCTAAGGTTGGCGTCAACCGCTACCGAATGGAAGAAGCGGCCCGGGAGGTCGAACTGCATCCCTACAACCCGCGACAGGCGGAAGAGTCCACTCGCCGGTTGGAGGAGACGCGGGCGGCCCGCGACCCTCAGGCGGTTGGGCGCGCCCTCGAAGCAGTCCGCGAGTCGGCTGCAAGCGGGGCGAACGTCATGCCGAGCATGATGGAGGCGGCCCGGGCTTATGCAAGCCTGGGCGAGATTACTCGAGTCCTCAGGGAGGTTTTCGGTGAGTTTCAGGAGCCGGTGAGCCTATAGAGATGAGCGTCTTGAGCGGCCTTACGGTGCTTGCATTGGAGCAGGCGACCACCCTGCCGTACCTCACACAGCGATTGGCGCGGGAGGGAGCTCACGTGATTCGCATCGAAATCCCCGGACGGGGCGACCCCAACCGCTACGTCGGGAGCGACATCCTGGGTGAGCAGGGGATGGCCAGCTACTTCCTACCAAACAACTGCGGGAAACAGGCGATCACCCTCAACCTGGCTCACCCCGATGGCCGAGCGCTTCTCAAGCGTTTGATCGCCGATCTGCCGGCTGCCGACGGGGAGAAGCGCGGGGCGGACATCTTCGCAACCAACAGCCGGCCCTCCAGCTATCGCAAACTCGGAATCGACTACGGTGAGCTCCGTTCGTATCGTCGCGAACTCGTCTGGCTCGGAATTACTGGTTACGGGCCGGATTGCGATGATCCGGCCTATGACCCCGTTGTCCAGGCGAAGGTGGGATGGATGGACCTTACCGGGGAATCGAATGGCCCGCCGTTGGTATTTGGTCTGCCGATGGTCGATCTTGGCGCAGCGGAACACGCCTATGGCGCCGTGATGAAGGCCCTGTACCGGAGAGCCGTGACCGGAGATGGCGAGCGCATTGACCTCTCCCTATCGGGCTCCGCGCTCAGCTGGATGGTCAGCCCGGTCGCGCTCACCGCGCTCGGGGAAGCGATTACCCGCCGCGGGAATACCCATCAGTTCTTCGCGCCGGTGTCGGTGTACTCGACCCGTGACGGATACGCCTACCTAGCGGTCGGCACTGACCGCCAGTGGGAAGCGCTCACTGGTCTGCCTGGCTTCGAGAAGCTCGCCGAGCCTGAGTACGGCCGCAACGCCGGTCGGATCGCGGATGTGGATCGCCTAAATTCCCGGCTCGCCGAAGCTTCGGCTGGGTGGAGGACGGATGACCTTATCGGCTCATTGCAGACCGCCGGGGTGCCCGCCGCGAAGGTGAGTCAGCTCGCGGAGGTCGTGGGCAGCTTGTCCACTAACCAAGCCACGGCCCGGGCCCGCGATCCCAAGACCGGAGTTGAGCTTCTATTGCCGCCATTGCCCGTGGTCAGCGAACCGGGGCTTACCGAGCTGGCCTTCCCTCCTCGGCTTGGAGAGCACAACGAGGCGATCTTCGGCAAAGGCCTGGGCTTGAGCCGGACGGAGCTTTCTCAGCTCCAGAGCCAGGGCGTCATATGAGCAGTCGCGGCGACCGACGGGCGGACGGGGGCCCGGGAACAGCCGGAGTCAAGAAGCGAAGCTTGCGCCTGGGCATCGATGTCGGCGGCACGTTTACTGATCTGGCCTTGATCGACGACCGCACCGGCGAGATTCGCTACACCAAGACTCTGACCACTCCGGGCGACCTGGCCCAGGGCGTGCTCACCGGCATGGACAAGATTCTTCGCCAGGCCGGCGCCTCGGCCGAGGCGGTCGAGTACATCGTTCACGGGACCACCATCGGCACCAATGCGCTGATCGAACGCAAGGGCCCACGGGTCGGGCTGATCACCACCGAGGGCTTCCGAGATGTGCTTGAGATCGCCCGGATCGAGCGGCCCGATGCGGGCCTCTACGACATGACGGTGGACCTTCCCGAGCCGCTGGTGCCCCGCTACCTGCGGCTCGAGGTCGCCGAGCGGGTAGCCGCGGATGGTTCCGTCATTCGCCCGCTGGAGGAGGCCTCGGT
>CAYHSI010000325.1:0-2360 GCA_964359225.1 uncultured Anaerolineaceae bacterium | reverse complement strand
GTGCTGGTGGATGAGGCCGGCGAACCGGCCTATATCGGCTTTCCCGGCACCCTCGGCCTGGGGAGGCTGCTGAGCAGTTGGGAACCGACGATCGAGTCAGCCCAGGGCGTTTTCACCGACGGATGGGCGGAGCATGCCGCTGCAGCCCAGATGCGGGTGGATCTGCTGCAGCGGGCCGGTCACCAAGGCGTTCCCACGTTTTTCGATCCCGGCCCTGGGAATCCCGCCCTCGAAAACGGCTGGCATCGGGAGGCGATCGGCGCCACCCAGGTCTTGCTGCTCAACGGCGAAGAGGCCCGCCGCCTGACCGGGATCGAATCGCCCCGCGACTCGCTCAACGCCCTCGGGCAGATGGGACCCGAGCTGATAATTGTGAAGCTTGGAGCAAACGGATGCCTGGCTCGTCGGGGAGAGGAGACCGTTGAGCTTCCGGGTATTCCCGTCCCGCTGGTCGATGCCACGGGGGCTGGCGACAGCGTCGCCGGGGCTGTCATCTACGCCTGGCTGCGCGGGCTTGATTTGACTTCCCTCGTCCGCTTGGCGAACGCGGCCGGGGCGGCCAAGGTCCAAAAGCGAGGCACCGGCCGAAACGTGCCGACTCTGGATGAGATCCGGGCCGTCTTGCAGCGCACCGAAGGCGGCCCAGCCGAGCTCTTGCCGGGTTGAAGTACTCCGGCCGCGTCGTGCGGAGCAAACCCGACTATACGAAGCGTTGACGCAGTGTCGAGCTGAGGTAGTCCATGGTCGCGACAACGATTGCAATCGCCAGCATCTGGGTGCTCGCCGCCCGGTAGTTGAGGATCCCGATATTTTGCTGCAACAAAAAGCCGATCCCGCCGCCTCCGGCGAAACCGATGATCGTCGACATCCGCACGTTGATGTCCCATCGGTACATGAGGAAGGAGATGTACGGGGGGATGACCTGTGGAACCACGGCGAAGGCAATGGTCTGCAGCCGATTGGCCCCGGTGGCCTGGATCGCTTCCAGCGGACCCGGAAGGATGCTCTCCACTTGCTCTGAGAACAGTTTTGCCAATGCAGCGACGGTATGCAGTCCCAGGGCGAGCGCTCCGGCGAAAGGCCCAATCCCCACCCAGACCACGAATACGATCACCATGATTAGCGGTTCCACTGACCGGATCGCATTGAGAATGGTTCGGGTGATGTAATAGGCCGAAGCTCCGATCGGGAGGGTGGCTCTAGGCTGCGCCCTGACCGCCAGAACCACCCCAACGGCCGCGCCCGCGGCCGCGGGAAGCCACAAGGTCTTGACCGGATCCTGGAACTGGTAGAACCAGTCGAGCATTCTTCCGATCAGCGCAAATACTACGACGCCCGCAGTGGCGGCGGTCACAATGTTCAGGCCTTTGACCAGGCCGGGATCCAAGCGATCGGAGGCCTGCTGCCCCAACCTTCCCACAAGTCCACCCAGCGCGGCCCCTCCAATCAAGCCAGCCAAAACGGGCGTAATCATCCGTAAGCTGTCCCCGAGTTGGTACACGAAATTGCCCAAGAAATCCAGCTTCCCCAGCGGCTCGATCAGCCACTTCCCCAAGGAAAGGCCGAGATTGGCCAGAAAAGTGAGGAACAGGATGAAGAACCCGATGATCAGTACGTAGACCAGGCCTCTTACCAGGCGGACTCTCCAAGACGTCGACCTGGTTTCACCCCTCGGCAACGCCCAGGTCAACGCTCCCCACATCGCAAGGGGACTGAGCATCGCTCCGCCCAAACTGACAGCCATGCTGGCGGACGCTGCGTCCAGCAGCCTTCCAATCGAACCTGCCGCGCTCGCCCCCAGCCAGATTCCGAGCGGCCAACCCACCAACGAGAGTGAAACGCTCGTAAGCGGACTCCTGACCTTGTCCATCAAGTTCTTGGCAGCAATAAAGCTGATAGGGACCGCCAGGATCGTGCCAATGGTGGTCGCCAGCAGGGCCAGGAACACAGTCTCCAGGATCTTGTCGATCGTCACGTCCGCCACCGGAGACAGATGGGGTCCGCCAACATTCCGCCTGGCGATCGCCCGCAGAGTCTGTGGTTCCGTGAGCGGCTGGCGATTCGGCAGTTGCGCCGTGATCTTGAAACCCCCGTTGGAATCCGTCTCAAAGAGTCCAATGGTCAGACTCGCGCCACTGGGCGGGATGAAGTTCACCGGTCCCCTGGATTCCGGCCACAGCCCGACGCCTTCTACCTCGATGATTTGGCGTGCATCTCCGCATGCCGGCGAGACGATCAGAAAAGGTCCTCCCGCCACCGGCCGGAGTTGCGGTATCGCCTGCTGCGGGCAGGGAAGATAAATGGGGGCCTCGACGAATTGCTCTTCCTGTGCATATTCGAGGATGTCCGGGTGCGCGAGT
>CAYHSI010000324.1:0-2363 GCA_964359225.1 uncultured Anaerolineaceae bacterium | reverse complement strand
GTCCCGTAGCAGGGCGAATGCCAACATAGCCAGAGCCGCCCAGGCAACGATGGTGAACGAGTGCTGGTTAAGGAACTGGCCGGCAGACAACGGGCGGATTGTATCATCGCGGGTTTCGTTGACATCCCCATACCCCTCTTTTACAATCCCTCTCCCCCCGGCCAAGAGTTCAGCGTATGAAAGATTACCCAACTCAAGCAGTGCGCAACATCGCTCTGGTATCGCACGGCGGGGCTGGCAAGACCTCGCTAGCAGAGGCGATGCTCTTTCACACCGGTGCCCTCACCCGGATGGGTACTGTGCAGGAGGGCACCACGGTCTCCGACTTCGAAGCGGAGGAGGTCCGACGCGCACACTCGCTTTCGACCAGCGTCTTGCCCATCGAATTCCGAGAGCACAAGATCAATCTGCTGGATACCCCAGGCTTCTTGGACTTTGTGGGCGAGGCAATCTCGGCCCTGTGGGTGGTGGAAGGTGCCGCGCTGCTGGTCGATTCGGTGGCCGGGGTAGAAGTCGGCACCGAGCTGATGTGGAAGTACTGCGACGAGTTCAAGCTGCCGCGCATGGTGGTCATCTGCAAGATGGACCGCGACAACGCCAATTTTGGCAAGGTGTTGGCGACCCTGAGCGCCCTTTCCAGCAGTGTGACCTTTGTTCCGGTTCAGCTCCCGTGGGGCGAGAAGCACGGATTCCGGGGGGTGATCGATCTGCTGCGGATGATGGCCCGGCCTGCGGACGGCGGCCAGGAAGAGACCATTCCGGTCGAGTTCTTGGAAGCGGCCGAGGCGGCGCGAACCGTGCTGGTGGAGGCCGCAGCCGAGGGCGACGATGCGCTGCTTGAGAAGTACCTCGAAGGGGAGCCGCTCACCCCGGATGAAGTCGGCCGAGGGTTCCGGCGTGCCGTGCTCTCTGGACGCTTCGTCCCGGTCTTTGCAACCGCGGGAACAGCCGGGTTCGGGGTCATCCCGCTGCTGGAAGCGATCGTCGACCTCATCCCCTCTCCTGCTGAGGCGCCACCGAGAACAGCTGGCGGACCAGCCGGAGAGGTCAAGCTCGATGGGGGAGATACCGGACCGCTCGCAGCCTATGCCTTGAAAACGACCGCAGATCCATTTGTCGGCCGCCTGACCTACCTGCGGCTATTTTCGGGGACGATGAGCTCCGATAGTCGGGTGTGGAACCCGGCCCGGCGAGAGGAAGAGCGTCTGGGAACCCTTCACCTCATGCGGGGCAAGGAGCAGCTTCCGACCGGGAACCTGCACGCCGGCGATATTGGCGTGGTGGCGAAGTTGAGCACGACCCAAACCGGAGATACGCTGTGCGACAGGAACATGCCCATCTCGCTTGCCTCCCCGACTTACCCAAATGGGCTGTACTCAGTGGCGGTGCTGCCGAAGACCGAGGCGGACGCGGCCAAGATTAGCTCGGTCCTCAGTCGGATGGCCGAGGAGGATCCCACCCTCAGGTGGCACCAGGAACCCAGCACCAACGAAACGATTCTACAAGGGATGGGTGATCAGCATATCGATGCGGCGATTCGCAAAGCCGAATCGAAATTCCAGGTCGGACTGAGTACGGAGGTCCCCAGGGTTCCGTATCGAGAGACCATCACGAGAGTAGGGAACTCCATGTACCGCCACAAGAAGCAGACCGGCGGGTCCGGCCAGTTTGCTGAGGTTCACATGCGGGTTGAGCCGCTGCCAGATTCCGATTTCGAGTTCGTCAACGAGGTGTTCGGCGGGGCGATCTCGTCCAGCTACTTGCCCGCCATCGAGAAGGGAGTCCGGGGGGTGCTGAAGGCCGGAGTCCTTTCCGGCAACCCCGTAGAGAAGGTCAAGGTTTTCGTGACCGACGGCAAGGAGCACCCGGTCGACTCAAAGGCGGTCGCTTTCGAGATCGCCGGCCGGGAGGCGTTCAAGCTGGCGGTGCGAGATGCCCACCCGGTGATGTTGGAGCCGGTCGTCACGCTCCGGATCACGGTGCCGGAGACCAACATGGGTGATGTACTGGGCGACCTCAATACCCGGCGGGCCAGGGTGCAGGGAATGGAAAGCGAGCGGGGCCGAAGCATCGTTACCGCCCAGGTTCCTTTGGCCGAGGTCCAGCGCTATACGACCGAGCTGCGTTCGATCACCGGCGGTCGGGGGATCTTCGACATGCAGTTCAGCCACTACGAGGCCGTCCCGTCGCACGTGGCCGAGGGGATCATTGCCCAAGTGAAGCACCACGGCGAAGAGGGCTAACCGCTCCCCTAACCGGATCCTCGAGTCGCTGGTTGGCCGGCCGCCCCACCCGTTCCACGAATTCTGCCGCGGACTGATACACCTGCCGATGGGCCGGCTCCACCGTCAGCACATGTCCGC
>CAYHSI010000323.1:0-2370 GCA_964359225.1 uncultured Anaerolineaceae bacterium | reverse complement strand
GGCCGCAGCCGTGAGGGGCTCGAAGGATTTGGCGCCAATTCCGCGGGGCGGGACGTTGATCACCCGCTCCTGGCTGACCCGGTCCGCCGGATTGTGGATCAGCCGCAAGTAGGCGATGAGGTCCTTCACCTCCTTTCGACCATAGAAGCGTTGAGCCCCGACCAGCCGATAGGGCAGGCCAGCTCGGAAGAACGCTTCCTCGAGCGAACGGGATTGGGCATTGGTGCGGTACATCACCGCCACGTCACCCGGATCCGCCTCCCCACTGAATGTCAACATCGAGATCGACTCGACCACAAACTGGGCCTCGTCATCCTGATCGTAGGACTCGTGAAGGTGGATCGGCGCCCCGGTCCCGCGCTCGGTGAATAGCCGCTTGCGCTGGCGGTCGGGCTGACGATCGATGACTGCCATGGCCACATCCAAGATGGTCTGAGTGGAGCGGTAATTCTGTTCGAGCAGGTAGGTGTTGATCGATGGATAGTCTTGCTGCAAGCGACGAACGTTTCGGTAGTCGGCTCCCCGCCAGCGGTAGATCGATTGATCGGGATCCGCCACGACGAACAGATCCGGTCGATCTCCGGCGAGGAAGCGCAAGAGCAGATACTGGGCGGTGTTCGTGTCCTGGAACTCATCCACCAACAGGTGTGGATACCGACCGCGATAGGCGGCGACCAGGGACGGGTCCTCGCCGAACAGGTTGTTGGGCCAAAGCAACAGATCGTCGAAGTCGAGGGCGTTGTTGGCCAGCAGGAGATCCTGGTAGCGTTCGTAGACCCGCCGGGTGATTTCCGTGAAGTACGAGTCAGTCGTGAGGGCGGCCGGAGCGATGAGCTCGTTCTTGGCTCGTGAGATCGCTCCGAGCACCTGGCCTGGCTGGATCTGCTTCGGGTCCAGGTTGAGATCCTTGAGGGCCTGGCGGACCAGTGCGAGTTGATCGGCCTCATCGAAGATGGCGAAATCTCGACTGACCGGCAGACGTTCCGCCTCGATTCGCAGCATGCGGGCAAAGAACGCGTGGAAAGTGCCCAGGCGAGGTTGGGCCGCCTGGGTTTGCTGCTGACCGAGCAAGCTGCCGGCCCGCCTTTCCATTTCGCGGGCGGCTTTGTTGGTGAAGGTCAGGGCGACGATTTGCTCGGGCCGGACGCCGAGTTCTTGAATCAGATAAGCCAGTCGGTGGGTCAGCACCCGGGTCTTTCCGGAACCCGGCCCGGCCAAGACCAACGCCGGCCCCAGCGGCGCAGTCACCGCCTCGCGTTGCTGGGAATTGAGACCGTGTAGCAGGTCCATACGGACCCTATTGTATCGGTCAGGAATCTCGGGGTAACGGCCGGGCGGAGAGGTCGAGCAGGCCGGAGGAAGCCAACAAGCCGGTGAGCGGCTTGGCCGGAAGCTCCATCACTCGGCTGTCGGCGAAGTAAGGAAAGTCGAAGTGGATCGGGTCGCCGGCCGATTTCCCGGGGATGGGCATCAGCCGTGCGGTGAGCGGCTTGTTGTGCCGCAGCGCGAGCGCGCCGAGATCGATCAGTAGGGCAGACAGCGACTCCGTGTTGACCTCACCCGGCAGCGGGATGGTATCGAGGCCGCACCCACACACGGTGGACATCAACAGCAACTCGGTGAGGCCCAGCCGGCCTTCAGCCGCCCGCAGAGCCAGAATCGAATCCTCCAGCACAGGGAGCATCAAGCTGCAGAAGCCGGTGCGGGCGAACTGGGCCTGGTCCAGACAATCCGTGAGAAATGCAGCTGCGGCGGCAGTCCCGGAGAGACCCAGCGCAGGGGCCCCGAGCAGCTCGAGCGCGGTGCCAATCGATCGGTCGGGCTCAGGATAGGGGGCGGGCGAGAAGTCAATCCCCAGGAACCTGATGCCATGCTCGGCGGCGACGGGTTCGGCGGCTCGGGTGAGGGCCGCGGCATGGATCTCGATCGAGCTGACCAGCTGCCGGCGAGCCGCGGCGAGCGAGGCGGCATTCTGAAAACTCTCCACGGCCAGATCGGCGGACTCGGTCGCCAGCGCCACGGACACCGGTCCATCGTCGTGGTAGGCGGCCGGGAAGAACGGCGATCCCGGTCCGACGTTGGCCAGCCCGGCGAATCGCAGATTGGCAAAACCATCCGGAGAAATCGTGGAGGCGGCCTGAATCGCCTCTGCGCAGGCGCGGGCAGCCGGGAGTGAGAGACCGGAGGGCACACTGGTGTACAGCCCAGAACAAAACACACTCTCCGCCGCGGCCAGCACTTCCGGCACGACTCGGAATCCATCCAGCTCGTCGGGGAGCGCCGGGCCGATATTGGCGTACTCAATGCCGTGGCTCAGGCTCTCGGCCGCCAACTGCCGGGCTAATTCTGGGCGATCGGAGGGCGGCACCC
>CAYHSI010000322.1:0-2381 GCA_964359225.1 uncultured Anaerolineaceae bacterium | reverse complement strand
TCGATCACTTCGTGTATGCCATCGTCTCGGACGGGGATCTAATGGAGGGGATCGGCTCAGAGGCCGCCTCGCTGGCGGGCCATCTGCGGCTCGGGCGCTTGGTCTTTCTGTATGACGACAACCGGATTTCGATCGACGGCAGCACCGACCTGGCCTTCACCGAGGATCGGGCGGCCCGGTTTCAGGCCTACGGATGGCAGGTCAGCCGCCTGGATGATTTCCTGGATCTGGAGGCGATCCACGCCGCGATTGCGGCCGCGGAAGCTGACCCGCGCCCCTCGCTGATTGTGTGCCGCACCCACATTGGCTACGGGCTTCCCACCCGGCAGGACACCGCCGAGGCCCATGGGGAACCGCCAGGGGAGCAGGAGCTTGCCGGGGCTAAGGCCAAGTTGGGTTGGCCGCAAGAGCCGCGATTCCTGGTTCCCGACGATGTGCGGAAGCACATGCAGGCTTGCGCCGACCGTGGGCAGAGCGCACGGACGGCCTGGCTCTCGAGGCTGTCGGACTATCGAGGGGCCCACCCCGAGCTGGGCCAGACCTGGGATCGGACCCAGCGGGGCCAGCTGCCTGCCGGCTTGAAGGATAGCCTCCCCGAGTTCCCGCCGGATGAGAAGGGGATGGCGACCCGGGCGGCCTCGGGAAAGACCCTCAACGCTCTAGCAGCGAGCTTGCCCGAGCTGATCGGGGGCTCGGCCGACCTTAGCGGATCCAACCTGACCAAGATCAGCGGAGAGGCCCCCTTCTCCGTCACCCACCGAATCGGGCGCTATGTTCACTTCGGAGTGCGCGAGCACGCGATGGGCGGGATGCTGAGCGGGATGGCGCTGTACGGTGGCCTGATTCCATATGGCGGGACCTTCCTCATCTTCTCGGATTACATGCGGCCGAGCCTCCGACTTGCGGCGATGATGAGGCTGCGGGTGATCTATGTGTTCACCCACGACTCGGTTGGTTTGGGCGAAGACGGGCCGACCCATCAGCCGATTGAGCATCTGCCGGCGCTGCGGGCCATTCCGAATCTGACCGTCATTCGTCCGGCCGATGCCAATGAGACCGCATTCGCCTGGTGGGCGGCGCTGCGCCGAACCGGCGGACCGACCGCCCTGGCACTCACCCGACAGAAGCTGCCGGTCTTCGACCGGACGCGGTACGCGTCGGCCGAGGGGCTGCTCAAGGGAGGCTACGTCCTTGCTGACTTAGGAGCGGGAACTCCGCAGCTGATCCTGATCGCCTCCGGCTCCGAAGTCAGCCTGATCGAAGCCGCAGGCCGGACGCTGGCTCAAACTGGGTTGGCTGTGCGGCTGGTCTCCTTCCCATCCTGGGAGCTCTTTCTCGAGCAGGATCCGGCCTACCGCGAGAGCGTATTGCCCGGGCAGATCCGGGCCAGGATCTCGATCGAGGCGGCCTCACCCCTTGGCTGGGAACGGTGGGTAGGCGACGCGGGAGTCGCGATCGGTCTGGAGCGGTTTGGAGCATCGGCCCCCTATGAGGAGATCTACCGCCAGCTTGGACTAACGGTTGACCGAATCGTGCGGACGGGTCGAGAGCTGATCGGCCAACCAGAGCCGAATCGCCAAGGCACCTAGCTCCAGTTTGAAGCGTATGAACGCCATTCAACAGGTCCACGAGCTCGGGCAGTCCATTTGGCTGGACTTCATCCGCCGAGATCTGCTCACGAACGGCCAGCTCGCGGGGTTGATCGAGGCCGGAGAGCTCCGCGGGATGACTTCAAACCCCACTATCTTCGAAGAAGCTATCGCCAAGTCCGACCTCTACAACGGCGCGATTCGGCCTCTCGCCCACGCCGGTTGGGAGCCGGGGCTGATCTTCGAGTCCCTGGCGGTGGATGACGTTCGAGCCGCCAGCGATCTGTTCCTGCCGCTTTACGAGGGTTCCGACGGGAAAGACGGGTTTGTGTCGATCGAGGTCAGTCCGCGGCTCGCAGATGACACCCAGGGCACCCTGGTTGAAGCGCGGCGGCTGTGGGAGTCGGTCAACCGGCCCAACCTCATGGTAAAGATCCCCGCGACCGAGGGCGGGGTCCCGGCGATCGAGCAGGCCATTTACGAAGGCATCAATGTCAACGTGACCCTGGTTTTCTCACTGGAGCGCTACTCACAAGTAATGGAAGCTTACCTGCGTGGACTGGAGCGCCGGGTGGAGGCGGAGCAGCCGATCGACCGAGTCGCTTCGGTGGCTTCCTTCTTCGTGTCCCGAGTGGACACCGCGGTGGACGGCAAACTGGAAGCCATCCTTCGAGAAGAGGGGACACAAGCGCCAAAGGCGTTGGCACTGCTCGGCAAAGCCGCGATCGCAAATGCCAAGCTAGCCTATGCCCAGTTCAAAGTGGCTTTTGGCAACCCGCGCTTCAGCCGGCT
>CAYHSI010000321.1:0-2390 GCA_964359225.1 uncultured Anaerolineaceae bacterium | reverse complement strand
CTCGCCTTCGTGCTTCGGATCGGGGTTGGGGTCGGGTTGGCACAGGCACTCCCGCGTTACGGCTATGACCGGGAGGCACAGAACGCTGGGTACGTGTTCCAGGACGCCTGGCTGCGAGACAAAGATGCCTGGGACCTGGGGCGATCGGATCGGCCGCTCGTTGAGGCGTTCACCGCGCCGCAGTCGAGCGATCAATACGGTGGGCTGTTGTGGCTCAGCGCAGGCATCTACCGTTTCTTATCCGCCGGCGTGCAGCAACCGCTGATGATCGTCTTGCTCAACGCGACGGCTGGCACGCTGGCCGTCTGGTTTGGGTGGGGCTTCGCCAGCATGGTTTTTGGGGGCAGGCCGGGAGTCGTGGCGGCTTGGATCATGGCGCTGTATCCGGATTCGGTGCTGCTCGGCGCCTCCCAAATGCGGGAGCCACTCATCATCGCCGGTCTATCGCTCGCCTTATTCGGTTATGCCCGGATGCGGACCGGTGCGATACGGCCCGGGCTCGTCCAAATCCGATCCGGGAGTCTGATTGCGCTCGTGATCTCGCCCCCGAGCGCGTTGATGATCCTGGTTCTGATCGGAGTGGCTTGGGTTTGGGAGGGCCGGCTGCGCCCTGGCTGGGGGCTGGGGTGGCCGATCGGGTTGGGCGGTGTGGCGCTGGTCCTGACCCTGGCGGCCTGGTCGGCGGTCACGGGAGTGGGAGGAGGCAACCCGCTCGCCCTGCTCGGCAATTGGTTGACGGAGGGGGCCGAGTACCAGCTCTACCTCCTAGAGCAGGGTTCGGGATGGGCGCAGCGGCTCTTCGAACTGACCCCGGCCTGGGCCCACGCGCCCATGGCTACACTGTATGGGTTGACCCGGCCCCTGCTCCCTGCGTCACTGGCCGACAACAGCGGGGCCACCCTTTGGCAGCTGATCGGGATCTGGCGCGGCTTGGGGTGGTTCGTCTTGCTTCCACTCTTGATCTATGCCGCACTGGCTGCCGTCCGCTCCGGTGGCTGGAGACGGCTGGAGTTGTACCTGGCAGTCGCTATCTGGCTGGCGGCGATCTTGGTCTCTTACCGGGCTGCGGGGGATGATTGGGACAACCCGCGCTATCGAGCGACCCTGATTCCGATGATGGCGGCGCTCGCCGCCTGGGGCTGGTGGCATGCCCGGCAATCAAAGAGCGTCTGGCTGAGGCGGACCCTCACAGTCTACTTAGGGGCCAATCTGCTGCTCGGTCATTGGTTCATCGGCCGCTACTATCACACGCCGCGGCTGAGCCTAGAAGCCACCCTAGCTGCCGTGGCAGCGTTTGTGGTCGCGTACCTGGGGGTGGCGATCCTGCGTAACGGCGGATCGGGCAGGCGGAGCTTGACGGTCAGTACCCCAGAGATATAATTCAGCCGCTGAATTTTAGTTCAGCGAGCGGAGGACTGGATGCCAAAGGCAGTCATCACTGGGATTACCGGCCAGGACGGCTCGTATGTGGCGGAATTCCTGTTGTCAAAGGGCTATGAAGTCCACGGCCTGATCCGTAAGTCCAGCACCTTCAACACCGATCGGATCGACCACCTGTATAAGGACCCCCATGACCCGGGGGCCAAGTTGTTCTTGCACTATGGGGATCTGGCCAATGGGGAGCAGCTCACCAACCTGATTTACAACGTGCGGCCGGACGAGATTTACCACATGGGGGCGCAGTCGCATGTCAAGGTGAGCTTCGAGATGCCGGAGTACACCGGGCAGGTGACCGGATTGGGGACGACCCGGATCCTGGAGGCGGTACGCCGCAGCGGGATCCAAACCCGCTTCTACCAGGCCTCCTCGAGCGAAATGTACGGCGACGCCCCTCCCCCCCAGAACGAGACCTCTCTCTTTCGGCCGCGCAGCCCCTACGCAATCGCCAAGGTCTACGGCTACTGGATGGCCGCCAACTACCGGGAGGCTTACGGCCTGTTCGTGGTCAACGGAATTCTCTTCAACCACGAGAGCCCGCGGCGAGGCGCCACCTTTCTTTCGCGCAAGGTGACCCGGGCAGTGGCCCGAATCAAGGCCGGATTGCAGGACAAGCTCTACTTAGGGAACCTGGAATCGCGCCGCGATTACGGATACACCCCGGAGTACGTCGAGGTGATGTGGAAAATGCTCCAGCAGGACAAGGCTGACGACTACACCGTCGGCACCGGGGTCGCGCCTACCATTCGCGAGTTCGTCGCGGAAGCCTTCGCGTATGCCGACCTGGACTGGCAGCAATACGTGGAAATCGACCCGCGCTACTTCCGCCCGACGGAGGTGGACGTGCTGCTGGCCGACTCGGGCAAGGCCAGGCGGCTGCTCGATTGGAACCCGCAGATCACCTACAAGCCGCTGGTCCAGATCATGGTGGACGCTGACCTGGAGGCGGTCGG
>CAYHSI010000320.1:0-2398 GCA_964359225.1 uncultured Anaerolineaceae bacterium | reverse complement strand
ATCCTTGTCCGCCGTGCCCGGAGGACTCCCTCGTTAGAGCTTCAGGAGGGCGCGCAGGCGACCGGCCTGCTGCGAGAGGGGGACCGCGTCGCCGGGGTACGCTGGAAAGATTCGAACGGTTATCGAGAGGCGACGGCCAGGGTCGTTGTCGGCGCTGATGGGGTCCGCTCATTCGTGGCCAGAGAAGTCGGGGTCCAGGCCGAGCATGAAGAGCCGATCAGTCGGGCGATGTATTACGCCTACTACCGTGGAATCCAACCCAACGAAGGCCCGGCGGCCGAATTCCACTATCGGGGCAACTACCTGGTGTATTGTTTCCCCTGCGATGGTGACCTAACCCTACTCGCCTCCTCGGTTCCAATCGCCGAGTTCGCGGAGTTCAAACGCAACCCGGAGGCCAAGTTTCTCAGTGAGCTCAGGGCGATGACCGCGCTGGCCCCCCGCCTGGCGAATGCCGAACGCGAGGGACCGATCCGCGGCACGGGCAGCATCCCGGGCTATCTCCGAATCCCGTACGGGGAAGGTTGGGCGCTGGTCGGGGATGCGGGAATGGTGATGGACCCGTGGTCTGGCCAAGGCATCGATCAAGCCTCGACTCACGCGGTCACCCTGGCGCGCCTGTTGGCGGATTATCTGACTGGAAAATCGGATTGGGAAACGGCGATGTCGGCCTATCATCGTGAGCGCAACGACTTCAGCCTGAAGACCTATCGGCGCACGTGCACCTTCGGTCTCGACCTGCGGCCGATGACTCGGGCTGCGCTCGATCGCCGTCGGCTACGATGAGCGGCCAGCCAGAATGAACTTCTGGCCGCGGATCCAGGACTCCGAGCGTGCGGACTACGGCTGCCAGGCGGGCATGTAGTCGTCTACGTCGTTGTCCGTCAACTGAACCACTTCATTGTTTGCCAAGTTCAGAACAAAGATCTCGGAGTCATCCCCGCCGTCCGCCGCGAAGGCAAGCCGCACCCCGTCTGGCGACCACGATGGTGGGCCGGACAGCGGCTTGGACCCAAATTGGCCAACGGTGACTGCATAGCGGGCGAGATCGACAATCTGCAAGCTTTCTGTTGTTTGGACAGCAAACTGGGTATCGACCAGCGGTGACCAAGTCACTGAATAGACTCTGCTGGTCAGACCCACTCCGAGCGCTTCAAAATCCTGGTTCAGACACGGCCACGGTCCCGACCCACTGGCGCCGTGTGTCAGCAGGAATTCAGCGCTAAATACCCCCACGCTCCAGCAGACGCCGTCCGTAAACCCGACATGCTCTCCCGATGGCAGCCAGAAAACCTGGAAGACTTGCCCGTAATAATCGAAACCCCACGAATCAGACCCATCGGCGTCCGCGATCACGATCCCGGCGTTCATGAGGGCTCGACAGATGAATGCCAATTTCGTACCGTCGGGTGACCAAGTTGGCGACCCGCAGCCGACCGTCCCCGGTTCCATCTGGGTAATCTGGACGAGTCCGGAACTGTCCCGGTTGACCACGAACACGTTGGTGCCCGCGAACGCATCTTCGGCGGGCACGGGATTGGCGACGAACGCGATCCGTTCGGCTTCCGGAGACCAGCTGAGTGACCAGATGGATTGATCGAGCGAGGGCGCGACTTCGACGGCCCCCGTTCCGTCCGGCTCCATCACAAACAAATGGGTGATCGAAGTTTCCGGTTCGGCGCCGACTTCGCTGCTCAGGAAGGCAATATGCTGCCCGTCCGGCGACCAACTCGGTGAGAGGTTGTTCCGACCATTCTGGGTCAATCGGACTTGCTCGGTGCCATCTTCATTCATTCGATAGACGTCGGCTATGCCATTTCGCATCGACACAAAGAGTATCCGTGCCGGGAGAGAGGGCGCGCGCGGCGTTGGTTTAGCCGGCACCTCGCGGAGAGACAATGCTGCTCCACTGGGCTCGGCCGTACTGACCTGGGTAGTAAGAGGCTGTATTGATGCTCTCGGCGAATTCGGTGTAGCACTCGGGGGAGGAGTCGGGGTAGCGCTCCGTAAGATGACGGGCGTTGGAGTGGCAGCCTCCTTGCCAAGAGTTGTCGGCGTGGTTTGCGTCTCTGAGTTCTGCGATGGCCCCGCCGTCACAGCAGATCGGCTACAGGCAGGGGCTCCGAGAATCAGGACCAGTGTGATTGCGATGAGCCGCACAGTGCGAAGCTTCCTTAGATCGCCAGAATAGATCATATCCGCAATCTTCTCAATTGGCGCCCAATGCCGAGGCCGCAAGTGAGGCTTCCGCAAGCAGTGTTGCCGAGGCCCCCGCTGTTCATCTGGCAATGCCTCACTCTTGCGCGAGGTACTCATCGAAGAATTGTCGTACATCCCTCCAATACTCACCGATTTCGAAAAACATCAAATGACCGTCGTTTCCGAAGGGAGGATACAG
>CAYHSI010000319.1:0-2413 GCA_964359225.1 uncultured Anaerolineaceae bacterium | reverse complement strand
CGTTCGCCCTCGGCCTGGCGGCCGGGGCGATGTTCTGCGTGGTGTTGAGTGAGATGATCCCGGAGAGCCGGGCCGATGAAGGCCAACGGCTTTCCAGTGCCTTGGCTACCATGGTCGGGTTCCTGGCCCTCATGGTCCTGCAGAACGTGATGGCGATTTAGGCAGCGCCCGATCGGTCCCCTGGGCGGCCCTGTTGTTTAGATTCCCCTAAATTCGCCATTGGGCTAGGCGAAACCTGTGACATTTGTCACTGTTGTTTCAGGCCGGGTGCGGGCATCCTCGGTATGGCGCGGGAAATTGCGCCGGATCGAGCTGAGGCACCGGATGGAGTTCTTTCAGTTGCTCCTTGTCCTATTGATAGTCGGCTGCATCCTGGCCATCGGCGCGGCACTGTTCTGGCCGGAACGCGGCTGGCTCGCGCGCTGGCGCGGCTGGCGGCGGCAAATGCAGCTCGAGGACTGCCTGAAGTACCTGCACACCGCCGAGCTGGAGAGTGTGCCAGCTACCCTGCCAGGCTTGTCGGCGGCCAGGCGGATCAGCTTGCCCTTGGCTGCCGAGATTCTATTGCGGCTGGAGCGGCTTGGGTTCGTGGAGAGGAAGGTGAGTGCGATCCAGCTGACCCCCGCCGGCCGGCGCCGCGCGGCACTGGTGCTGCGGGCCCATCGTCTGTGGGAACGGTATCTGGCGGATGAGACCGGGTACCGCGAACTCGAGTGGCACAAGCAGGCCGAGAAGCAGGAACATCGGCTGACTCCACCCGAATTGGAGGCGCTGGCGGTCCGCCTGAAGAATCCGGCCTATGATCCGCATGGCGATCCGATCCCGACCCGCGCCGGCGAGACACCCCCGCAGTCGGGGCTGCTGTTGGCGGCTGCGCCGCTGGATACACCCTTGAAGATTGTCCACATCGAGGACGAACCGGAGCCAACCTATGCCGAATTGCTCGCGGCAGGGCTGTATCCGGGGACGGAGCTCCGGGTGGTGGAGCGGTCGGCGACCCAATTGCGGATCCGGGTCGGCCGGGATGAGCACGTCTTGCGCTCCCCGGTGGCAGCCAAGCTCCTCGTACAGCCTCAAGCGGAAACGGCAGCGCTTAGCTCCCGAGCTCGATTGAGCGATCTCCGGGTCGGCGAGCGCGGAGCAGTCGTGGATATTGCCCCAGGCTGTCGTCGGATAGAACGCCGCCGCTTGCAAGACCTGGGGGTTCTTCCAGGGACTGTGATCCAGGCCGAGTTTGCCAGCCCGAGCTCCGATCCGGTGGCCTATCGCATTCGGGGAGCGCTGATTGCCCTGCGGAGGGAACAGGCCGCCCACATCCTCGTCGATCGGCTGGAGGACAACCGTGAGTCCTAGCCCCCGCGGCTGTGAGTACTGTCCGGTCAATCCATCGGCCAACCTGTCGAAGCTTGGCGTCGATATGCGCCGGTCGGATTACCTGGTGGCGCTTGGAGGCAACCCTAACACGGGCAAGAGCACGGTCTTCAACGCGCTGACTGGCCTGCGACAGCACACCGGCAACTGGCCGGGCAAGACGGTCGCCAAGGCCGAGGGCGGATATGACTACGCGGGCCACCGCTTCAAGCTGGTCGACCTGCCAGGTACCTATTCGCTCCTGGCCACGACCGTGGACGAGGAGATCGCCCGCGACTTTATCCTGTCCGGTCAGCCAGACGTGACGGTCATCGTCGTCGATGCAACCCGCCTGGAACGCAATCTCAACCTCGTTCTGCAGGTGCAGGAGATCACCGACCGGGTGGTGGTCTGCCTCAATCTGATGGACGAAGCTCGGCGGCATGGCCTGGCCGTCGACGACCGACAGCTGGCCCGCGACCTGGGAGTGCCGGTCGTTCCAATCGTGGCCCGCTCGGAGGCCGGCCTCGATCGGCTGATTGCGACCATCGCCGAGGTCGCCAGCGGGAAGTTGATCGGTCGCCCGAGGCGGATCACCGAACCGCAGACCCAAGCGGCGAGGGAGACGGCGGAGCGGCCCGACCAGAGAATCGACGGCAACCAGCATGCGCAGAGCGTCGAAGCTACATATGCCGAAGCGGCCCGCCTTGCTGGAAGGGCTGTTCGCCAAGCGGACACTCAGCCGCGCTTTGACCTCGACCGAACCATCGATCGGGTCGTGACCAGCCGGGTATGGGGTTTCCCCATCATGCTGCTCTTGCTTGCTGGGGTATTTTGGATCACCATCACCGGGGCAAACGTACCGTCTCGGCTGCTCGGCACGTTCTTGCTGGATACTGTCCATCCCTGGCTGCGGGAAGCCGCCGCGGATCTCGGGGTGGCCGGCTGGCTGCGGGGAGTGCTGATCGATGGGATGTACCTGGCCACCGCTTGGGTTATCAGCGTCATGCTGCCGCCGATGGCGATCTTCTTCCCGCTCTTCACCCTGCTCGAGGACTTCGGT
>CAYHSI010000318.1:0-2420 GCA_964359225.1 uncultured Anaerolineaceae bacterium | reverse complement strand
ATGGCCAAGACAAAGGTTAAGGGTGCAGGAACCAAGCAGAATCCGTGGGTGTTGAAGACGCCGCCCGGACAGTCCGAGTTTACGGCTTACCGGGATGAGAGCCTCGACCCGCCAGCCCTCGTAGCATGGGTCGGCAAGACCGAGGTGCGTTACCAACTGCGCTGTCTGGATGACTTGGCCAAAATGCTCAAGGCCCATGGCGACTGGATGGCGCTTGGCAACGCGGACGAGCAGAAACCGGCCGCGGCGGGGACGGTCGAGGCCTGGGCCCGCTCGCCGAAAAATCCGGTCGGAGGCTGGTACGGCCTTAAGAAGGGCCTGCGTGGCCGATTCGGGAACTACGTACCTCCGGTGATGGAAGCGCTCGGTCTGGCGGAGGTCGAGCACAATCCCCGCAACAACCGAATTCGCGCGATCTGATTGAACAGTGAGCCGCTGGGGCCGACGGCAGACTGAGCCATCGACTCGATAGAACCCGAACGCGATCCAGAGGGCCGAGAACTCGATCAGCTGCGGGCAGTCGTGCCACTCGACGACGCCCGAGTGCTCGAGATCGGATGTGGGGACGGCCGGCTCACCTGGAAGTACGCGAGCCAATCCCGGGCGGTGCTGGCGATCGACGCCGACCGCTCAAAACTGGCTGCTGCGCGGGCCGGTCTGTCCAGCAGGGGGCTGTCCGGCAAAGTCAAGCTCGCCCAGGCCGCGGGAGAGACGCTGCCGGTCCGGCGGGAAGCCTTTGATCTAGCTATCTTCTCCTGGTCACTTTGATGCATCGCTCACCCGGGCATGGTTCATGCCCTCGAGCAGGCCTGGCAAGTTCTGCGCCCTGGCGGAGTTTTCGTTGATCTTCGGCCGCTCTCACTGGACTCGGCCTTGGATATTGTGGGTTCTCAAGGAATGGAGTCGGCCGGGATGGTGGACATGAGCGCTGACCTTCCAGACGACCGGGCCGTTGACGAGGCGATCGAGGCGGCGGTGCGGGCCGAGGTCTTCATTCCGCGGGAGACCCGAAAGTTCGACTTCGCCTACTACTGGGATACCTTCGAGGGGATGCGCCGATACACCACAGAACGATGGGATACTGCCAAATTCCCGCCTGAGGTGTTGCGGAAGGCTAGAGCGCTGAAGAGTAATCTGGGTCCGGGTTCCCGGATCCGAATCATCCTCCCAATGCACCTGGCTACTTATGAGAGAGCGCGGCTAAGGTGAGCGCTCGCGCACCGGTCGAGTGGTGGTCCATCCTGCCCACCAGCTCCAAGGAATCGGAACGGCGTTAGTCCAGGATTTCGAGACTCAAGTGCGGGCCCGCGGCGCAACGACGATCTGGCTGGGCACCGACGATGAGGATAACCTGACCTCCCTCGGTGGAGCAGACCTGTATCCCGATGTCCTTGAGCGGGCCTCTAAGATCCGAAACCTGAGGGGCCATCCTTATGGGTTCTACCAGAACCTGGGGTATGTGATTGTGGGGATCCTCCCCGATGCGAACGGGCCCGGCAAGCCGGACATTCTGATGGCGAAGCGTGTCGGATCGTTCCAGCCATTGCGCGACGATCGGCAGCAGGATGGCTGAACGGCGCGTCGCTCCGGCCGGATACTCAGCCCGGACACTCCCGGAGAAGCTGGGCTTCAAGTCGGGAGACCGGGCGGCGATCCTGTATTCTCCCGAGGGCTATCTTGCAACGCTCGGCGAGTTGCCAACCCAAGTCAAGATCCTGGGCGGCCGGGCCAGCCAGCTCGACTTCATTCAGATGTTTGCCCGGTCACGCAGGGAATTGGAGCGAACCTTCGCCAAGGCGGCAGCTCGGCTGAAGCCCGATGGCATGCTTTGGATCTCCTGGCCGAAGCAATCCTCCCCGTTGGCTGGCGACCTTAACGAGAACATCGTGAGGGAAGTCGGCTTGTCCCTCGGACTGGTTGATGTGAAAGTAGCCGCCATCGACTACGATTGGTCGGGTCTGAAATTCGTCTACCGGCTGAAGGATCGGACGAAGCGCTCAGGATCATGAACTGGGTGGCCGACACCGGATGCCAGTGAGCTGAGGAGGCCAGTTGCATGCCGACCGTGAAAAAGCTCGATCTCCGAAAAGAGCTGAAACACCTGTACGCGCCTTCGGCGAAGCAGGTCGAGATCGTTGAAGTCCCGCCGTTCAAGTTCTTGATGCTGGATGGAATGATCGAGCCGGGACGGGCACCGGAAGATTCGCCCTCCTTCCGGGCCGCGTTCGGCGCGCTGTATGGGATGTCCTTCACCTTGAAGTTCATGTCCAAATTGAACAAGGCCAAGCCAATTGACTACAAGATCATGGCGCTCGAAGGGCTGTGGTGGACCGAGTTTGGAGAGTTTCGGGTCGACCGGAAGGATGACCTGCTCTGGACCATGATGATGCTCCAACCGGGCCACATCAATAAGGCGATGG
>CAYHSI010000317.1:0-2423 GCA_964359225.1 uncultured Anaerolineaceae bacterium | reverse complement strand
TCCTCCAGCAGTCGGTCGATCTCGAAGTCGCTTAGGGGAGCCCTGCCCTGTTTCTGGGTGAGGTCAATCAACTCCTCCCGAGTCAGCGCCAAGTCTTGGGGCCCAAATCCTGCCAGATCGCGTTCCGCCATCAAACGGGCCAGGGAGACCTCCAGCACCTCGCGGCCGGCGGTAATGACAGTGACCTGCTCCGGAAGTTCCTGGAGGAAACGATCAAGGAACGCGAGCACCGGCCTGGATTGATTGATGAGGTGGACGTCATCGAGCGCGATGACGAAGGCCTCGGTGATGTTCTCGCTGATGGCAGAGCTGAAGGCTAGTGCCAGCGCCTCCGGCGAGGCCGTGGCCAGGGCGGCCAAATCCGGCTGCCCCTTAAGTCGGCGGAAGTGACTCTGGAGCGATGCCGCCAGCACTTGGGCAAACCGCATCAAATCCCAATCGGCCTGGGTCAACCGGGTCCAACACACCGTCAGGTCGGTGTTGGCGCCAAAGTCGGCCAGCAGGGTCGTCTTCCCATAACCGGCTGGCGCGGCGATCGAAATCAGCTTCCGGGGGATATTGGAGTGGATCGCGTCAACCAGCCGTTCTCGATGCAGGCTGATCCGCTCGTTGAAGGCGGGCTGTGCGATGGCATGGCGGATCAGCGGGTCTCTGGACGCCATTCCCGGCATCAGCTGGCTTCAGACGGATCTGGATCTGGGAGCGCGAATTCGAGGATGCGCTCGTCTACCGGCTCGCGATCCGGGTAGACCAGCAAGGCGGTCAGGCGGTATCGCGGCTCGGAGGACCGATCGCGCAGGTGCAGAGTGACCGACATTGAAGTCTCCGTGGCCTCAACGATGCTGCTGGAAGCAACAACCTTCCCTTGGTCATCGGTCACCGTGAGGTCGATCGACGGCCGGACTTGGAAGGGGGCGACCTGAAGCGAGACCTTCAGGCGCTGGCCGTCGGAATGGGGCTCGACCTCAACCGATCGGAAAGACATTTGATCCGGCGGCAAGGGCGCCTCCGCCGGATCGAGGAATTCGATCTCCATTTCGGCCCGCCTCCATCTCGACCCACGGCGGACTTGGCCGGATTATAAACCGCGGCCCTGTTTCGCCCTTTTTCAGACGAGTAGGACCTTCTTCCCATCCAGATCCAGTTGACATGTTGTGGCTATGCGAAGTCTGCTACTCCGTTTCGCCGCACTCCCTCGCTGTAGAATTGGGCGTAGGAGAGTGCCATGCCGGAATTCGAAACGCTCGTCATCCATGCAGGCCAGGCGCCCGATCCGACCACCGGGGCGATCATGACGCCGATCTACCAGACTTCGACCTATCGCCAGGACGGCGTGGGCCGCCATCGTGGGTATGAGTACTCACGGACCGGCAATCCCACCCGCGCCGCCTTGGAACGCTGTCTGGCCGCGCTCGAAGGCGGAACAACGGGCCTTGCGTTCGCCTCGGGGATGGCCGCCATCGACGCCATCGCCCACCTGCTGCAGCCGGGAGAGCACGTCCTGGCGGCAGATGACCTGTACGGCGGCACCTACCGGCTGTTCGAGACGGTCTATGCGAAGTTGGGGATCTCCTTCAGCTACGTCTCGCCTACTAACCCGGCCGAGTTCGTCTCCCAGGCGCGGGCGGAGACCCGGCTCATCTGGCTCGAAACCCCGACTAACCCACTGCTCCGTCTCTGCGATATCGCCGAGATTGCCCGGCTCGCCAAGCGCGCCCGGCCGGGGGTGTTGATTGCGGTAGACAATACCTTCGCGACTCCCTATCTGCAGCAGCCACTTCAGCTTGGGGCGGACCTGGTGCATCACTCGACCACCAAGTACCTCGGCGGACACTCGGACGTGGTCGGAGGAGCGGTTATCTGCCGAGATGAGCACACTGCCAGCCGGCTCAGTGTTCTCCAGAACAGCATTGGCGGAATTCCCGGACCCTTCGACTGCTATCTGGTCCTACGGGGGATCAAGACCCTGGCGGTCCGGATGGATCGCCACTGTTCGAGCGCCCAGCTGGTTGCGGAGCATTTGAAGGGGATGAAAGGGGTTGCTGCCGTGTACTACCCCGGCCTTGCCGAACTGCCTCAGGCAGAATTGGCCAGCCGGCAAATGCGTAAGCCCGGTGGAATGGTGTCCTTCGTAATGCGGGCCGGCGCGGCGGCTGCCGTCCGATTTGCCGAGGCGACCCAGTTGTTCAGCCTCGCCGAGTCATTGGGAAGCGTGGAATCCTTGATCGAGGTGCCGGCGGCAATGACCCACGCCTCGACCGCCGGAACACCGCTGGCCATCGATCCTGCGCTGATTCGTTTGTCGGTGGGTCTGGAAGCTGTCGGCGACTTGATCGCCGACCTGGATCAAGCCATGGACTCAAGTAGCTGACTACTCGTCGAAGAGGAAAGTGGACTCGGCGTAGTAGCGGACCCGGCGCTGC
>CAYHSI010000316.1:0-2429 GCA_964359225.1 uncultured Anaerolineaceae bacterium | reverse complement strand
GAAGCCTCTGGATGACAAGGTCGCCCGTAAGGGTGACTGCGCCTCGGAGGACGTCGACCTCCGGGTAGGTCTTGAACTGCGAACCGTAGAGGCCGCGGAAGGTGTACTGCAAGAAGAAGGAGGCGCCAATGGCCGTGATGAGGGGGACGAGCCGGGGAGACCGGCGCAGCGGACGATAGGCGATCCGTTCCAGCAAAACCGCCACCGCGATCGAAGTGGCCATCGCCACCCCAACCACGAGGGCCAGCGCGAGAAACGGGTTGCGTTCCAGCAGGCCCGATTTCGCGACCGCATCGGCGACGAAGAAGCCGGTGAAAGCCCCACCCATGAACACCTCGCTGTGAGCGAAGTTGATCATGCGCAGGACCCCGTAGACCAGCGTGTATCCCAGGGCGATCATGGCGTACACGCTCCCCTGGGCAACCCCGGTGACCGCAAAGTCCAGCCACTGCCGGGTGGTGAAGCGGCCCATGCCCAGGGTCGTAATCGAGCCAACGATAACCACCAGGGCGATCAGGCCCCCGACGAGCCACAACGAGACATCGGTAAAGCTGATTCGCTCAAACAGCCGGCGGCGCATGGGTCACTCCCGTTGTCTACTCGAAAGTTGTGGATGAGCCGGGGCCTTTCGGCCCCGGCTCATCCGCAGTTTTGCCCTGTTATGCCAGTTCGTTTGGGCCTAGATCGTGCTTACGGAGTCCAAACCGGCTGGGACGTCACTAGAGCTGCCGTCCCTGCGACCATGTCGGCCGTTGCCTGGAACACCCCGAGTGCCTGGCCAGTTGCACAGTCGCCATTCACATCACAGGTGAGATCACCGGTCAGCCCGGCGAAGTCCTTGGTCGCGAACACCGCATCCCGCAGCGCCTGTCTTCCGATGTGGACCGTGCCGTCATCATCGACTACGGCCACTGCCGTGATCGCAGCCAGGAGGATCTTGGCCGCATCGTAGCCATGGGGTCCGAAGCCGGAGGCCGGCGGCTCGCCGACCTTGGCGATGTAGGCATCGAGCCAGGCGTCATAGGACCCGCCGGAGACGAACGGGCCGGAGAAGTACATTCCCACCGCGCACTCACCGGAGGCCGCGGCGAAGCCATCGGTCAGGAGGCCGTCGGCGCCCATCATGAGCGTGTCCTCCAGACCGGACACTTCACACTTCTGGGAGGCGATGAAGTCGCCTTCCGGTTCGAAGATCGGGAAGTAGATCAGCTCCGGCGAATCCGCGGCGAGCGAGGTGAGCACCGGCTTCATGTCGGTGTCGCCCACGTTGACCGCAGTCCGCTGGGTGATCGTGCCGCCCAGTCCCTCGAAGGTGTCGGCGAAGACATTCGCCAGCGACTCAGCGTACGGGCTGCCATCGTGGATCGTGGCCGCCGTCGTCTTGTTGAGTACCCCGAAGGCGAACTCCGCTGCTATCCGCCCCTGGAACAGGTCATTGTGGGCGGTGCGGAAGTAGCCGACGTGATGGTCGGGGTGCTCCGGGTTGGTGAGATCCGGATTGGTGTTGGAGGGCGAGATCATCGTCATGCCTGCGGCCGCAATCAGCGGCATGGCAGTTCGAGCCTCGCTCGAGCAGGTAGTCCCGATCACGGCTACGACGGTTGGGTCCGCCGAGATCTTCGTCCCGGCTGCCTGGCCGCCCTCGGCGTTGCACAGCGAGTCCTCGCCCGTGAACAGGATGGGGTGACCGAGCAGCTCATTGTTCACTTCGTCGAAGGCGAGCTCCGACCCATTGTTGTTCACGGTCCCCAGGAACGCCGTGCCGCCCGAGACCGAGTTGATCCAGGCGAGGTGGATCGGCTCGCCGGGGGCAATATCGACACAGCCGATTGCATCGGTGCACTCGAAGGCCGGTGGGGCGCAGGCCCCGAGAACGAGCGCCGCGCCGACTAGCCCGCCGAGTATTAGAAACTTACGATTCATGTAATCCTCCTCCTCAGGAGATTTGGTTGAAACTTGGCCAAGTTGTCGATTAAATGGGAATTGACTGATTCGGTGGCGTCTCCTCCTTCTGTGAACTCGCAAGCCCCCAAAGTTGGCTTAGCGGTGGATCCAGCACCCGGCCGAAGGGTGCCCGGCCGGCTTGGGGTGGATGCACCATTCTAATGGCGGGTCAATCCCACTGTCAACCACCACCGGTGGTCGTTTGCTCTCCCCGCTCGTAGAGCAATTCGCCTCGAATTGCCAGATCGGTGTTGCGAATCTTGAGTGCCAGATCGGCAGCCAGGTTGCGCATCAGGAAATAGCCAAGGATCGGATCGGTCTCGCACAGCGCCATCAAGCGGTCGTGGGGAATCACCAAAAGGCGGGTCCCGACGCTCGCGCTGCGGGCGGTCGCCGAGCGCAGCCCCTGGTCGACCAGCGCCACCTCACCGAAGCACTGGCCCCGCCGCAGCTTGGCGATGGTGGTCGGCCGTCCCGGTGTGCGC
>CAYHSI010000315.1:0-2432 GCA_964359225.1 uncultured Anaerolineaceae bacterium | reverse complement strand
GGTCCCCGGCCTGGCGGCCTTTGCCGCAGGCTACGGGCTCAAGGCTGCCATGCCGATGGTGGGCGCCGTGGTCACGCTATTAGTCTGGTGGAGCTGACAGCTCGCGGAGTGGATCACCAGGGCAAAAACCTCCGGTGCGGCAGCCATCGTCGGCCTGCTGCTCTTCTTCCTGGTAATGCTCGTGGTGGGCCACGCCCATGAGGGAGACGACCGGCGGCGCCGTCCGTCGCTGCTGTACATCGGCATCGGCCTGGCCGGACTCACCGCCATCCTCTTCACCTTCTCCACGCGCGTGGGCATCCAGATGCTTGAGGCGGCAACCAAGGGTACGGCAGTGTTCGCCTCGTTCCCGCTCACCGCGACCCTCCTGGGCCTGGCCGCCCTCGTCGTGATCGGCTCGGTGGTCAACCTGACGCTCAAACGTATGCTGCCCACCGAGACCGGCGGGGTGATCGCCCTCGTGGTGCTCGCGATCATCTACGTCCTCCTGCCCGAACAACACCTCTTCCTGGGAGGGCGCAACAGCTGGAACAGCGAACTCAACGTGGCTGGGGCGTGGTGGGCAGTCCTGCTCAACCTCGCGGTGCTCCTCGAGCTCGTCGCGGTGGTACTCTCCGGCTGGCTGCGGCATGAGCACTGGCGCATCAACCTCGGCGCGGTCTTTCTATTCCTGTTCATCGCGGTCAAATACTTCGACTGGTTCTTCACCTTCCTGGACAAGAGTGTCTTCTTCATCGGCGCCGGCCTGCTGCTGTTCGCCCTGGGCTTTGGCCTTGAGCACGGCCGCCGCCGCCTGCTGCATCAGATGGCGCAGCCGCCCGCCACGGTCATCCCGAGTCCAATCGAGGGACCCCCTGCCGTATGAACCGTCTCTCCCCCACCATCAAATTCGCCATCGTTGTCGGGCTGCAGGTAGCCGTCATCCTGCTGATCATCCTGTTCAAGCTGGCGATTCTGACCGGCGGCACCACGGTTCGGTTGCAGATCGAGCCGGTGGATCCGCGTGACCCGCTGCGCGGCGACTACGTCACCTTCCGCTATGCCGACCTAAGCACTATTCAGCTCTACGACAACCTCCCGTCCGGGGTACGGGAAGGATCAACCGTATACGTACCGCTGCGGCGGCTGGGGAAATACTGGGGCAGCACCAACCGCGTGCTCACCAGTCCGCCGGACGCCAAAGATGGGGCAGAGTTATTCCTGCGCGGCCAGGTCACGGCGGTGACCGGCAACACCCTAGACGTTGAAATGTGGGGGCAGCCCAGCAACTGGGAGCCCACCGTCCATGTCACCTACGGCATCGAGGACTACTTCATCCCCGAGAACAGCGGCCGCACCCTGCCCTGGGGCCGCAATGCCGATCTCTCGGCTGACGTCAGCGTAGACGACCAAGGCCGCGCGGTGCTCAAGGGCCTCTACGCCAAAGGCAAACCCTGGCCGTAGACCGGTGATGCACTCCTCACACCACACCGTCATCCTGGCTTGCCTGCCCCGTCGAATGACTGGGGTCCAGCCTGCCTGCCGGCAGGCAGGGATCCGACTGTTGCCTTGCGGATAGATTCTGGACACGGCCAGAATGACGGATCGGAGTGGATCGGATCGACCGATGACACACCCCAACCGGCCCCATTGCCGGTTCTTGCGTACTTTGGATTACGAAACCAGATTTTTTAGTCCCTAAGCGCGGTCGAAGGGCCACCTTACTCCCGCTCAGATTCCTATGCGGCGACCCACCAGCGCGCGATACCTCAATCTGGCCGGATTCACGCTGGTTCAGCTCCTCGTCGTTGTCACCATCATTGGACTACTAAGCACCATTGCCACCGTGGCTTCCCGCCGCGCGGTAACCAGCACCCGCGAAACCAAACGCGTCCACGAGCTCCGCGAAATCCAAGAAGCCTTAGAGTTGTACTGGCTCGATAACCGAAAGTACCCTCAGTTTTATACTGACGGCAAACTTGATAATGGCCTCAATTGGCGCAGGTCGTGCAAAGACTCGACTACTTACGACCTTGACTACATCCCTGGCCTGGCACCGAAGTACATGGCTGAACTCCCCCAAGATCCACTCCCCTGCGCCAACCACGATGGCTACTACTACAAATCCAACGGAACCGACTACAAGCTCTTTAAAAAAAACGAAAGCAGCACGCAAAAGCCCAGCGAGCTAATCCTTAAATTCCTCGATCCCGCATGGGACGGAGGAACCACAGGACCCGGCTACTGCGTCATCGACGGCAACCTCACTGAATACATGTCGGTCTACTCTCCAGGCGCAGCGTGCTGGAGGTGAACCTTCAAAGATCGCCCACCTAAGGAGGGGTCAGGGGAGGTCAGCCGTAACGGCAGACCCCCACCCACCCAACCCCACCGGAGGGGGGGGAGGGCGCGTACCAGCCGCGCAAGAGGAGTGAAAAGAAAAAAAAACGGAA
>CAYHSI010000314.1:0-2436 GCA_964359225.1 uncultured Anaerolineaceae bacterium | reverse complement strand
ACGCTGAGCAGCAGGCCGCGCTGCAGGACGGCCGGCTGCTTATCAAGGACACGAGCGCCGACATTGCCTTCCAGCAGACGATTACCCGCGCCCGCGATTTCGACGTGATCGCCACCACCAACCTCAATGGCGATTACCTCTCCGACGCGCTAGCGGCCCAGGTCGGCGGGATCGGCATCGCTCCCGGCGGCAACCTCAATTACGTGACCGGTCACGCAATCTTCGAGGCCACCCACGGCACGGCCCCCAAGTACGCCAACCAGAACAAGGTCAATCCCGGCTCGGTCATCCTCAGCGGCGAGATGATGCTGCGCTACTTGGGTTGGGGGGAAGCGGCCGACTGCATTCTGCACGGGATGGAGGGCGCAATTGCGGCCAAAACGGTGACCTACGATTTCCATCGGCTGATGGAAGGCGCGACCCTCGTGTCCACCTCACAGTTCGCCGATGCCGTCGTGGCGCACATGTAGTCTCCTCACTAGATGAAATACCGGGTCTTCGGACGGACTGGCTGGCAAGTTGGCGAGGTCGGGTTCGGAATGTGGGGCATGGGAGGCTGGACCGGTTCGGACGACGATGAGTCGCGGCGCTCGCTCTCTCGAGCGGTGGAACTCGGCTGCAACTTCTTCGATACCGCCTGGGCCTATGGCAATGGCCGTAGCGAGCGACTGCTCGGGGAGCTGGTTCGGGCTCACCCGGACAAACGCCTTTACACCGCCACCAAGATCCCGCCCAAGAATCGGAAGTGGCCCGCCAGGCCGGAAGATCCCCTGGAGGCGACCTTTCCACCCGATCACATCCGCGAATACGCCGAGAAGAGCTTGGCCAACCTCGGGCTCAGCCAAGTCGACCTCATCCAGTTTCATGTATGGGATGACGGGTGGGGGGAAGACGTGCGGTGGCAGCGCGCGGTGGACGACCTCAAGCGCCAAGGCCTGGTTCAAGCAGTAGGTCTCAGCATCAATCGATGGGAGCCGGAAAACTGTCTGCGGACGCTGCGCACCGGGTTGATCGACGCGGTGCAGGTCATCTACAACATCTTTGACCAGGCGCCGGAGGATGCCCTCTTCCCTTTGTGTCGCGAACTGGATATCGACGTGATCGCCAGAGTGCCGTTCGATGAGGGCACCCTGACCGGGATGCTGACCCTGGACAGCAAGTGGCCCGCGGGTGAC
Source organism: uncultured Anaerolineaceae bacterium (assembly GCA_964359225.1). Lineage (GTDB taxonomy): Bacteria > Chloroflexota > Anaerolineae > Anaerolineales > E44-bin32 > JADFRG01. The sequence continues at coordinate 1,261 of CAYHSI010000314.1, read as the reverse complement.
TGGCGAAACATCTACTTCGTCCCAGCGAACCTGAAAGCCAGCGTGGAGCGCGCCGAGGCGCTCCGCCCGCTTCTCGCGCCCGGGATGAGCATGCCGGAGATGGCGTTGCGGTTCATCCTATCTAACCCCGACGTGAGCACGGTGATTCCCGGGATGCGCAAGGCCCGCAATGTCGAGGCGAACCTGGCGGTCAGCGATCGGGGTGCCCTGGAGCCAGACCTTCTCCAGCAACTAAGGGCTCACCGCTGGGATCGCGAACCGACCCCTTGGTCAGATTAGCCCTCAGCCGCCGAGAACGATCAGGACGATGCCAAAGGTGATGATCGCCGCGGCGCCGATCCGAAGGGTGGACGCACCTTCGCGGAAGATCAGCACCCCGGGGATGACCCCCAACACGATGCTGAACTGCCGAAGGGCGATGATGTAGCTGGCCCGGTCGGTGAGCTGGTAGCTCCACAGAACGAGCCAGTAGGCCCCAAAGAGCAGCAGCCCGGCGAGGCCGGCCGTGAGCCACGCCCGCCGCCCCGGTTCATTGCCCATCGGTTGACGCAACCCTTTCAGGATGGCCGCGAACGCAAGGAACGAGAAGCCCATCTCAAAGAGCGCGTAGCGCGCCGCGGTCAGCGCTCCCGGAGTGAGCAGTTCGGATCCCCGCTTGTCAACTACGGTGTAGCCCACCACAGTCAGCGCGGTCAGCACGATCCAGAACGTGTTCCGGTTCCAGTACTGGGCCCAGCTGATCGCCCGCAGCGAGCGCAGCGGGGCCAGCATGGTGGCGCCTGCGACTAAAGCCAGCCCAAGCCAGCCAACTGCGTTTGGTGGGCGGCCAATGACCACGTCGGCCAGGGCGACGATCAAAACGGGCAACGCGCGCCCCAATGGATAGACGACGGTGAAGTCGCCGCTGCGGTAGCCGCGGGATAAGGTAAAGAAGTAGATGCCCTGGAAGAGCGCGCCAAAGATCATGTAGATCCAGATTGGAGCGGGCAACGGCTCGCCGAGGAACTCGGCTGCGATCGCCGGGAGAATCCCAAGCACAGTGATGATCCCGGTCATCCGCAAGAAAATCTCACCCGCCCGTTGATCGCGCACGAGCAGATTCCAGCCCGCATGCATGAAGGCTGAAATCAGGATCAGGCCGACGGGCAAGATCGGCATCAGCGCGAGCTCACCCTGGAGTAAGACCTAGGGTGGAGTCTGCTAGGAATAGCTGGTCCGTTGGGAGGGAGAGTAGGTCAGTTCTCCGCCATCACCCAGCAGG
>CAYHSI010000313.1:0-2450 GCA_964359225.1 uncultured Anaerolineaceae bacterium | reverse complement strand
TCGCCGCAGTTTCGCCAGCTCGTGGTCGACCGCTTCATCAGCGCGGAGGACGCGCGGGATCGCAGTACCTGAACGGCGTCCGCGTCCACGCCAAGCTACCATTGCGTAGTATTGGCGGCCAATAGTTTCCGAAATGTACTTCCTCTCATGGCGCCTTCAGGCCGCCTTCGGCCGGGATGTTCCTGCTGGTCGGAGTGATCTACGAGCGGACCCACACCCGGGATCTGGCGGCCTACGGTGGATTATTCGCGCTGGCCCCGGTTTATGGCGGGATCTTGATCTTCACGTCCATGGCTTCCCTCGGCTTGCCGGGCCTGAACGGATTCGTTTCAGAGTTCATGGTGGTCCGGGGTGCCTGGCCGATCTTCACGGCCTTCACGGCCATTTCGATGTTGGGACTCTTGATCACTGGCGCCTACGTGCTCAAGGGTGTCCGGGCCGCGCTGCATGGTCCGCTCAATGAGAAATGGGCCGGTCACCCGATCGAGATCAATCGGCGGGAAATCCTGGCGATCGCCCCGCTGATGGCGCTGATGCTGGTCATCGGGATTTGGCCGAGCTGGATTGTGTCGGTGATCAACCAGACCGTGCTCAGGTTGCTGGGCTCATGACCTTCCCCTTCCTGTCCGTCATCATCTTCACTCCAATCGTCGCCGGAGTCATTTTGTTGTTCTTCCCGGCCGAGCGGCACGACCGGATTCGGCGGTTCGCCCTGGCGGCTGCCAGCCTCGATCTGCTGCTCTCACTCTATGTCTTCCTGACCTATGACCAGGGCCTGGCGGGTTATCAATTCATCGAGAAGGCCAGCTGGATTCCGCGGCTGGGAATCTCCTATTACGTTGGCGTGGATGGCATGAGCGCTCCGCTGGTGCTGCTCACGGGTGTGGTGATCTTTACCGGAGTGTTGATTTCGTGGAAGCTCGACGACCGTCCCCGAGAGTTCTTCACCTTCCTGTTCATTCTGGCGACCGGCGTGTTTGGGGTCTTCGCCGCGCTGGACCTGTTCCTGCTGTTCTTCTTCTACGAGATCGCAGTATTTCCGATGTTCCTGCTGATCTCGATCTGGGGCTGGAAAGTGACCCGCGAATACGCGGCCATGAAGCTCACCCTGTACCTCTTTATCGGATCCGTGGTCTCCTTGGTCGGGGCGCTGGTGATGTATTTCTCTTCCGGTCTGAATACGTTCGACATGTTGCTCTTGGAAGGCGCCGGATTCTCGACCGGTTTCCAGCAGCTCTGGTTCCCATTTGTCTTTTTCGGTTTTGCGGTGCTGGGAGGCATCTTCCCCTTCCACAACTGGTCGCCGGACGGCCACGTGGCAGCTCCGACCGCGGTCTCGATGTTCCACGCCGGGGTCTTGATGAAGTTGGGGGCCTTCGCCGCGCTGCGGGTCGGGATCATGCTGCTGCCGGAGGGCGCCCGCTTCTGGGCGCCGCTGATCCTGGTGCTGGCGAGCGTCAATGTGGTTTACGGGGCCTTCATCGCCTTCGTTCAGACCGATTTCAAATATGTGATCGGTTTCTCCTCGGTCTCACACATGGGACTGGTCTTACTGGGTTTCGGTACGCTGAATCGCAACGGGTTGACGGGCGCCGGCATCCAGATGTTTTCCCACGGCGTGATGACGGCTCTCTTGTTTGCGGTGGTCGGAATGGTCTACGATCAGGCCCACACCCGGGACATCCCGAAGCTGGGCGGCTTCGCCAAGGCGATGCCTTTAGTAGCTGTGGCATTCATTGTGGGGGGCTTGGTCTCGATGGGCATGCCGGGCTTCTCCGGATTCATTGCCGAGTTCCCAATCTTCATGGGATTGTGGCAGACCCAGCCGATCGTGGCCCTGGTGGTCGTCATCTCGATCGTCGTGACCGCGGCCTACATCATGCGAATTATCGGGCGGGTCTTCTTTGGCGCGATGCCGGCGGAGCTTGAGGGTCACATTGGGGACGTGATCCTGCAGGACAAGGTCGCCCTCGTGCTATTGTCGGGAATCCTGATCGTGGTGGGCATCTACCCGGCGGTCATGGCCCCGATGGTGCAGAATGGGGCCGATGCGATCCTGAGACTGATCGGAGCCGGATCGTGACCATCGCCGAGTTTACCCCTCGGGCGACCCTGGCAATCCTCCCGGAGATCCTCTTGGTCGTGCTGGCTGGAGTCTTGCTGGGTCTGGACCTGCTCTGGCGGCCGAGCCGGCGGGTGGCGCTGGGTTGGGTCGCGGCGGCTGGTGTCCTGGCGATCCTGGCTGCGACGGTAATCTTCAGTCGGCCAGACCCCGACGAGCCCCTGCTGCTCGGGGGCATGGTGCGCCACGATTGGTTGGGGTTCACCTTTACGCTGCTCATCCTGTTTGCCGCGATGGTCAGCTGCCTGATCTCCACCCAGGTGAGCGGGGTGGGGGACCGCGGCGAGTACTACGCCCTGCTGCTCATCACGACCATGGGGATGACCCT
>CAYHSI010000312.1:0-2461 GCA_964359225.1 uncultured Anaerolineaceae bacterium | reverse complement strand
CTTACACAGAAGGGGTCGCAGGTTCGAGTCCTGTTCCGCCCACCTCAGGCGTCCGCAAGGGCGCCGGTCTGTTTTTGGAGGCGGTGTGTCGCTTTGGAAGAGCCTGATTCTGGTTGGTGCCCTGCTGGCCGCGTGCGGCTCGCCGACCCCTCCTGCCGCGCCGCCGGTCCCAAGCGCCACGCCGGCGCCGACCGCGACGCCCGCACCAACCCTAACCGCGCTCCCAACCTTGCCGGCCACGCCGCAAGCCTCAGGACTGGATCTGCAAGCCAGCGCGCTCCGCCCGGGGTTCGAAGGGGATCTGGCCGCGATCGCCAACCCTACTCGCTACTGGATCGAACTGCGGGTGGACTTCGATCCACCCACTGAACGAGCCCTCATCGAGGGGTTGGCCCGCATTCGCTTTGCAAATCCAGAGCGCGGAGCTATCAGGGACATTGTGGTCATGCTGTGGCCAAACGACGCCCAGTACCGGGCCGAGATGAGCGCTGGTCCGGCATTGATCGATGGGCAGCTCCAAGCGCCGATCACCATGTTGGGCGGGCTGGCTCAGCGCTATGACTTGCCTCGGCCGCTCGGATCAGGGGAGTCGGTTGATCTGAGCATCCCCTTCCTGATCGCAACTTCCGGCCCGATCGGCGGGCAGTCACCCAGTCGATTTGGAATCTCCCAGCAGGTGCTGTTCGCGCCAACGGCCTATCCGCTGCTGCCGCTCCGACGAAATGGTGAGTGGGTGGTGGAACGGGCGCCGGCCGGTGGAGATACTACGAACTCAGCGGTGGCCTTCTACCAGGTCGAGCTCGCCGCTCCGCAAGGACTGGAAGTTGTCACGACCGGGGTCGAACTCAGCCGGGAACCCCTGCCGGGCGGCGGTCAGGCCGTGACCATTGTGAGCGGCCCGGCCCGCGACTTCGCCTTCGCCATCGGCCCGCTGCTCTCCGAAAGCAGGGAAGTCGAAGGGATACAGGTACGCGGCTGGGCGCTTCCTGGACACCGACCGGATCTAACCCGGATGGTGAACGCCGCCGCGGCGCAGGTCGAGCTGCTGACCGAGAAGGTAGGTCCTTATCCGTATGTCGAACTCGATCTGGTCGACCTGCCGGGCGCCTATGGCGGAATCGAGTATCCGGGATTGGTGACAATCGGGACTCTCGGCGGGACCAACCTTATCCACCCCACCGTGCACGAGGTCGGACACCAGTGGTTTTACGGCCTGATCGGAGACGACCAGCTGAGGGAGCCATGGCTCGACGAGGGGGCGGCCACCTATACCCAGGTGCTCTATCTCGAAGAGACCGAGGGCCCCGGCAGCGCGACCGGGCTGTTGAGCGACTTCCGGGAGCAGCTGCGGGACCATCCGAATCCCGAACTCCCGATCGGCCGGGCAGTCGGCGCATACGCCAGCCCCCAGGAATACGCGCTGTTCGTATACCTGAAGGGGGCGTTGTTTTTCGACGCGCTGCGGGCGGAGCTAGGCGACGAGGTCTTCTTCGCATTTTTGCAGGAGTACTTCCAGACCTTTCGCTATTCGATCGCCAGCGCGGAAGACTTCCAGACCACGGCCGAAGCGACCTGCGCCTGCGACTTGCAAGCCCTGTTCGACCTTTGGGTGTACCAGGGCGGGGAGCTGCCGGGGTTCTGAGCAATCACCAACCCATCGATTGCTTGACCGTCCTTCGGTGCCCGCTTACAATCGGGTAGTTCTTCCTCTAAGCCTGCCTCCCCGAGACAATTCATGGCCGACTATCTCTTCCGCGGTCAGCTGAAAGATGTCGATCCTGCGGTTCATGAGCTGACCCAGCTCGAAGCAGAGCGCCAGTACCGCCGGCTGATCCTAATCCCTTCTGAAAGTACCGCCCCGCTCGCCGTTCGAGAGGCGCTGGCCAGCGCCTTCAACAACATCTACGCCGAAGGGTATCCCCCCGAGAGCACCCGCCGAGTCCCGGAACGGGAGCTGCTGGACTACGAACTCCAGCTCGCTCACTACCGCCGCTATTCCGACCCCCGCTATTACAAGGGGGTCGAGTACGCCGATGTTGTGGAGGCGCTGGCCCGCCGACGCTGCGCGGACCTGTTCGCGGCCAACGGGCTGCAGCCGGACGACCTGTTCGTCAACGTGCAGCCGCTCTCCGGCGCGCCGGCCAATAACGCGGTTTATCACGCCTTGGTCGAGCCGGGCGAGACCATCCTGGGCATGGATTTGATGCAGGGCGGGCACCTTACCCATGGTTCGCGGGTGAATCGCTCTGGAAAGCTGTACCGGGCGTTCCACTACGGAGTCGATCCGCAAACGGAGCGGATCGATTACGACCAAGTCGAGGCCCTGGCCAAGCAGCATCGTCCCAAACTCATCATCGCCGGCTACTCCTCCTACAACTGGGCGCCGGATTGGGCGCGCTTCAAGCAGATCGCCGAGGCGGTCGGCGCCTATTTGCTGGCCGACATCGCCCACATCGCCGGG
>CAYHSI010000311.1:0-2469 GCA_964359225.1 uncultured Anaerolineaceae bacterium | reverse complement strand
CCATTCAAGCCCTCTACGAACCCATCCGAGACACGGACTTCCGGGTCAACCTGGGTGAAGTCCCGTTGGACAGCTTTCAAGCGGTGCAGGACACGCTGGCTGCGGTCGGCGGCGTTCAGTGGAGCACCTTTGACACGCGGCTGTACTTTGAGGGCGGGCTGGCGCCGCATTCCGTCGGCTACATCAGTTGGATCCAACAGGAACACTTGCAGGACTACCTGGCGCTTGGATATCGCGGCGACGAGTACGTTGGCCAGATCGGCCTGGAGTCCTGGTTCGAGCCGGAGTTGCGCGGCCGCCCGGGCGGCACACTCTACACGACCGATCCGCTGGGTCGGCCTCAGCAGCCGATCGCCTCCCAAGAATCGGAGCCGCCGTACGCCGTGTACACGACTCTCGACCGGGATCTCCAGCGCTACGCCCAGCAGGCGATCCAAGACAGCGCGCTGACCGGTGCGGTGGTAGTGCTCGAGCGAGACACGGGGGCAGTCCTGGCACTCGCCTCTTCGCCCGGTTTCGATCCGAATCTGTTCGATACGGACAACCCGAACAGCGCCAGCGGTTTAGGCGAGTTGTTCCAGACAGCCAACAATCCGCTGCTCAACCGGGCAACGCTCGGGGCGTATCCGACCGGCTCGGTGTTCAAGATGATTACGATGGCGGCTGCGCTCGAATCCGGGTTCTACAGCCCCGATACCGTATACAACTGCGGCCTGGAATTCAAGGAGCTGACCGGAGTCACGCTGTACGACTGGCGCTTCGAAGTGGAATTGCCGGCCGCCGGCGAGATCACCCTGACCCAGGGTCTGGAGCGGTCCTGCAATCCGTACTTCTTCCACATCGGCTTGGATCTCTTCAACCGGGGCCTGGAGACCGCCATCTCCGATATGGCCCGGGGCTTTGGCTTGGGGGAGCCGACCGGCATCGAGATCGGGGAGGCCAGCGGTCTGCTCCCGGATCCGGAGAACAAGCTGGCGCTCTACGGTGAGCCTTGGAATCGGACCGACAGCGTGATGCTCTCGATCGGGCAGAGCTATCTGCAAGCGACCCCGCTGCAGGTGGCCCGCTTCGTGGCCGCGATCGGGAATGGGGGCACCCTCTACCGTCCGCAACTCGTTTCCAGCATCCAGAATGCTGAGGGGGAGGTGCTGAGCGAGTTCTCCCCGGTGGTTCAAGGTACCCTCCCGGTTAGTGCGGAGAATCTGGCCGCCATCCAGCAAGCGATGGTCGGAGTGATCCGTGACCCGCGGGCCACGGCCTACCGGCCGTTCCTTGGAATACCCGATATCAATATTGCGGGCAAGACCGGCACCGCCGAGACCGGGGAGTTCACCGATACCCATGCCTGGTTTGCGGGGTACACCTTCGAAGAGCGCTCAGACAGACCAGATATCGCGGTGGTGGTCGTGCTGGAGTATCAGGGCCAAGGCTCCGAGTGGGCGGCGCCGGTATTCAAGCGAGTCATCGAAGCCTACTTCAAGGGGGGTCCAATCAGCCGCTACCCGTGGGAAGCTCGCATCCGAGTCCCGGCGACTCCCGAGCCGGACCCAGAAGAACAGGGAACCGAGGGATAGGGCTGGGGACCACCGCGAAGCCGCTTCACGGCTTGATCCTGCGCGCCCGGGCTGGTTTCTATGACGTTGAGACCGACCAGGGCGTGGTCACGGCGAAGCTGCGCGGGCGATTGAAAAAGTCGGCCCCCCGAGCCGTACTGGCAGCGATCGGGGATCGGGTCAAGCTCAGCCTGTTTGAGGACGGCTCGGCCTCGATCGAAGAGATCCTGCCCCGCCAACGCGCGCTTTCCCGCCGGGCTCCCGGCCGGGAGACGGAACAGATTCTGGTGGCCAACCCGGATCAAGCGGTATTCGTTTTCGCCTGTGCCGATCCGGACCCCAATTTCCGCATGCTCGACCGGATGCTGGTGGGTTCCGAACGGGAAACCATCCCGGCGGTGATCTGCGCCAATAAGATCGATCTGGTGCAGCCGCGCAGCGCGCATGAGGAATTCGGGGTGTACGAGCAGATTGGATACCGAGTGCTCTATACCTCTGCGACCACTGGAAAAGGAGTGGGAGACTTGCGCCGGGAGCTGAGCGGGAAGCTCTCGGTGTTGGCCGGACCATCCGGGGTGGGCAAGTCCAGCCTGCTCAACATGGTTCAGCCCGGCCTCGGCCTGCGCACCGACGCCGTGAGCCAGGCTACCGGCAAGGGGACCCACACCACCGTGGCCCGGGAGCTGCTCCCGCTCATTGGAGGCGGATATGTCGCCGATAGCCCCGGCCTCAAAGCGTTCGCCCTCTGGGATATCGAGCCGGATGAACTGGACGCCTACTTCCGAGAGATCGCGCCCTTTGTGGAGGAGTGCGAATTCAGCGACTGTACCCACGAGCATGAGCCCGGCTGCGCGGTGCGGACCGCGGTGGAGGCTGGAAAGATCGACGTTAATCGCTATGAGTCTTACCTTCGTAT
>CAYHSI010000310.1:0-2510 GCA_964359225.1 uncultured Anaerolineaceae bacterium | reverse complement strand
GGCGAGATACCTCGAGGTGGCCATGCAGTCGGTACTGCAGCAGGACTATTCGCAGATCGAATACATCGTGATCGATGGCGGTTCAAGCGATGGGAGCCAGGAAATCATACGGCGCTACGAGTCCCAGCTTGCGTATTGGGTCTCCGAGTCGGATCGTGGCCAGGCCGAGGCCATCAACAAGGGGCTGCGCAGAGCGAGCGGCGAGATCGTCGCCTGGCTGAATTCTGACGACGTCTACATGCCGGGAGCGATCGCCGAGGCGGTGGAGGCCGCAGGCCGGCACCCGGAGGCGGGGATGGTCCACGCAGATGGCCTGATGGTTGACTCGAACCTGCGGCTGCTCGACCCCCACCGCTACCGGGCCCTGACCTCGCTAGACCTGCTGTCGTTCGAGGTGATCCTGCAGCCCAGTGCCTTCATCCGGCGAGAAGCGCTGGAGCAGGTCGGGTACCTCGACCCCAGGTACCGCTTGATCCTCGACCACGAGTTGTGGGTTCGGATCTCCGGAAGATATCGGCTCGAGCACGTGACCGGGTTTTGGGCGCTTGAGCGGACCCACCCGGAGGCCAAGACGATCCAGCAGGCGGCCGGGTTCGTCGAAGAAGCCCAGCGTTTGGTCGATTGGGCGAAGGCCTCCCCGGAGTTCGGTCAGCTCGTCCGCGCCAATTACCGGCGGGTCCGGGCGGGCCTCAACGTCTTCAGCGCCCGCCGGCTGATCGATGCTGGCCAGCACCGAAGGGCAGTCGGCCATCTGGCGCGGGCCATCGTGCTTCACCCTCCAACTGCGATGCGCTATTGGTACAAGGTCGTTCAAGGCACGCTCAGCGCTCTGGGTCTGGAATCGGTTTTCCTTCAGTACCGGGATACGCGGAGGCGACTGAAGTACGGCACTCAACGCGTTGAGTTGCCCTATCGGGCGCCCGATGAATCCGAGCGAGCCCTGATCGATGAGCATCGCTCGAAACCACCCCTTACGGTCTCAAGGCATGAGTGATCGCCCACCCGAGAGCACGCCCCTCGTCAGCATCGTGACCCCTTCCTATAACCAGGGCTCGTTCCTGGAGCAGACGATCCAATCCGTGCTGAATCAGGACTACCCTCGCATCGAGTACATCGTGGTCGATGGAGGATCGGGCGACGGCAGCCTAGACATCATCAAGCGAAACGCGCCCCGGTTGGCCCGCTGGGTGTCGGAACCAGATGTCGGCCAGGCCGATGCGATCAATAAAGGGTTTGCGATGGCCACTGGCGAAGTATTCGCCTGGTTGAACTCGGACGACACCTACAACCCGGGGGCGGTCTCGGAGGCAGTGGCGTTCTTGCAAGCCCATCCTCAGGTAGGCATGGTGTACGGGACTGCCTACTACATCGACGAGCACGGTGGGCGAGTCGGGCGCTATCCGGCGAAGCAGACCGACTACCGAGGCCTGCGCCGCGGGATAAACACCGTGTGTCAGCAGTCCATGTTTTTCCGGGCTGGGCTCTGGGAAAAGGTCGGGTCGCTCGATCCCTCCTTCTACTATGCGATGGATTATGACCTCTGGGTCCGGATTGCGGCAGTTGCGCCGATCGCATACCAGGAGCGCTACTGGAGCAACTTCCGATTGCACAGCGACTCCAAGTCGATGACCGCCGCGGCTCGCTGCTGGCCGGAGATCATTCGAGTCCATTTCCGCGACGGAGGGAGCGTGTTCTCGGTAATCTACGCCAAATACCTGCTGCGGCGGCTGTTGGAGCCCCTGATGCCGTGGCGGATGAGGCTCCGGTTGTTTCGGTATGGTCTGGAGCGGAAAGCCCGCTGGGGGGATTAGCTCGAAGTCTGCGCGACCAGCTGATCGAGGATTCGATCGAACTTTGGCAGCGCCACCGCATCCGAGTACGCCACTTCGAACGCTCTGCGCGCCCGGCGCCGGTACGCTTGGTGTTCGACCGGCTCGCTCTTCAAGCGCCTTAGGAAGGTCACCAGCCCGTCCACATCGCCGTGGCGCAAGCTGACCCCGCAGGCGAAGCGCCGAATCGCAAGATCCACATTTCCGCCTATCGGTCCTACGTAGGCCAGGGGTAGCCCCATCGCAAGATTCGCATGGATCTTGCTAGGACTGATCACACCGAGAAAATCATCGCGCAACGTGACGAGAGCACAGTGGGCTGTGGCCATGACCGATGCCGTGGCTTCCCGCTGCACGTAGCCGTGCACGTGGAGGTTGGCCAAGCCGAGAGACTCTCTCGACTCTCGAATCCGGTCCCAGCCTACGCCGCCTCCGACGAAAACGAAGGCGAAATCCTCCGGCTTGAGTTGAGCGGCTGCCTTGAAAACGGTCTCAAATTCGTGGCCGTAGCCGGCGTTGCCAAGATAGAGCACGACAAACTTTTCGGCTGACCCGAGCCCGTCTGCTTCGGGCCATCTCAGGGGCCGGAGATCCGGGGGGAAATCTGCCTCCGGTTCCCAGTTCTCGATCACCGATGAGGGGATCTTATGAATGCACCTGTAGGAAATGAGCTGTTCCGCG
>CAYHSI010000309.1:0-2513 GCA_964359225.1 uncultured Anaerolineaceae bacterium | reverse complement strand
ATGGCTGCGGACATCCAGGCTGACATTGCGAAGCGATTCCTTGCCGTCCGAATAGCCCAACGAGAGGTTCTGGACCGAGACCTTGATCCCGTTCATCTCACCATTGCCGGCGGGCCCGTGCTCTCGATCGAATGACCGTCGCCAGCAGGTTCATGCCGAGCACAAACAAGAGCAGCACTGCCGCGGTGCCGTACTGCAGTTCGATCGGCATGCCGGGAACCTGAGTCGAGATGACAAAGAGGTGATAGGGCAACGCCATTGTGGCGTCGAAGGGAGAGCTGGGCAGTCGCGGCAAGAAGAACGCGGCCGCGGTGAACAAGATCGGAGCGGTCTCCCCAGCGGCCCGCTCGAGGCCTAAGATCACTCCGGTAAGGATGCCCGGCAAGGCCTGCGGCAATACGATTCGCCGCACCGTTTGCCACTGGGTTCCGCCCAAGGAGATGCTGACGGCCCGAAAGCTTTGGGGCACCGCCCGCAAGGCTTCTTCTGCGGTGCTGATGATCACCGGCAAGGTCATGATGGCGAGGGTCAATGATCCAGCCAGGATGCTGGTGCCGAATCGCAGAAAGAGCACAAACAATCCGAGCCCGAACAGGCCATACACGACGGAAGGGATTCCGGCAAGATTGATGATGGCGATCCGGATCGCCCGGGTCCAGCGGCTGTCCGGGGCGTACTCGGACAGATAGATCGCCCCGCCGATGCCAAAAGGCACCGCGACTGCGGCCGTTCCGAGAGTGAGCCAGAAGGTGCCCACGATGGCTGGCAGGATGCCGCCGGCCCGCATCCCCTCGCGCGGCGAAGCGGCAAGGAACTCAAACGAGAGAGCCGGGGCGGCTCGCCAGAGGATCAGGCCGACGACCAGGATGATGGGGGCCACGGTCGCAAAAGTGGCGAGCAGCAAGCCAGCAAAGCCGGCCCGCTGGATCCGGTGCCTGCGCTGAGTCATTGTGGCCATGGCGCTACGAGAGCACGCGCTCGGCTCGCGTTCGCTGCCGAAACGCGAAGCGAGCTGCAAGCAAGTTCACAACCAGGGAGATCAGGAACAACAGGATCCCGATCAGGAAGAGGGCGTGATAGTGGACGCTTCCGGTCGCCACCTCGCCCATTTCGGCCGCGATCGTGGCGGTCATCGTGCGGGTCGGCCGGAAGAGGGATACCAGGCCAATGGGCAAGACCGGCGCATTGCCTGTGACCATCATCACGGTCATGGTCTCACCGATCACCCGTCCGATCCCCAACATGATCGCGGTAAGCACACCCGAGCGGGCCGCAGGGAGGGTCACCCGCCAGATGATCTGCCAGCGCGTGGCACCTAATGCTCTGGCCGCTTCGCGGTACGTTGCCGGGACGGCATCTAGCGCATCCTCGGCAACGCTTACGACGCTCGGAATAGCTATACCCCCAAGCAGCAGCGATCCGGTAAACGCAGAAAGTCCGGTGGGTAGGTCCAGCAGCCGGCGTAGATAAGGCGCTAAGGCAACGATGCCGAGAAACCCCAGCATTACGGAAGGGAGCCCGGCTAAGATCTCAACCGCTGGTTTTAGCAGTTCGCGGGCCGAGCGGGGCGCGACTTCAGCAATGTAGATAGCCGTCAGGAGCCCCAGCGGGACGGCGACCAGAGCTGCCCCGACGGTGACGAGCAGTGAGCCACCGATCAAGGGCAGCATCCCGAAGAAACCCTCGATTGGATACCACCGGACTCCCACCAGGTCGCCGACTGGGATTTCGAAGAGAGCAGGCGTTCCCTCTCGAAGCAAGAAGAGGAAGATCAGGCCGATGAACAGGATGGCGGAATAGCCTGCGGCCTTGATCAAACCGGTGACGATGAATTCGGACCGGGTGTTGACGCGCATCAGGAGGAGGTCGGCACGAATCCCAGTTCGGAGACGATCCGTTGAGCTTCGGGGCCCAAGATCCAGTTCAAGTAGTCGAGCACCCGACCCGTTGGCTGGTCGGCCGAATACATGTACAGGTCCCGGGCGATCGGATACTGGCCGTTGTTCACGGTTGCTCCGGAAGGGAGAACAAACGGTCCGGACCGGTCGGCGGCAACCGCAATGACCTTGACGTCCGGGGTGACGTAACCCAGACCGTCGTATCCGATTGCGTTCGGGTTGTCGCGGACCTCGGCGCTGATCCCTTCTGAAGAGGGCAGCAGCAAAGTATCGGGCGAGAAGAGGGTCTTGTCCTCCGCATCGCCGCGCCTCACCACGGTCTCGAGAAAGTAAACATGCGTCCCGGAATTCGTCTCGCGGGAGAGTTTCACGATCGGCCGATCCTCCCCACCGACCTCCGTCCAGTTGACGATCTTTCCGCTGTAGATGTCCGAGAGCTGGCCGAGCGTGAGCTGCTCGACCGGGTTGTTTGGATTCACGATAATGGCGATGGCGTCCCGGGCGACCACGAACTCGACCGGAATGATCCCGTTGGCCTCCGCCTGCTCCCGCTCCTCGGGCTTGATCTGCCGGGAGGCATTGGCGAGGTCCACGGTCCCGTTGATCAGTGCCGCG
>CAYHSI010000308.1:0-2516 GCA_964359225.1 uncultured Anaerolineaceae bacterium | reverse complement strand
GTGGTGAAGAACAAGGTGGCCGCCCCGTTCCGGGTGGCCGAGTTCGAGATCCTGTACAACGAGGGAATCAGCAAGGTCGGGGGGATCCTGGACCTGGCGGTCGAGAATGGGTTGGTGGACAAGAAAGGCTCCTTCTACCTCTACGGCGAAGGCCGCCTGGGCCAGGGGCGGGAGAATGCCAAACAGTATCTGCGGGAGAACCCCAGCCTGGCGGCGGAGTTGGAGAAGGGGGTTCGGGCGGCATTTGCCGCCACGGCCCTGGCATAATAGAATTGACCGATCACGGCCCGGGCATTGCCCGGACCGCCCAGGCGGTCAGGCCGGTGAACTTGGATCTCGGATTCGAAGCTTGACAAAGCGATTGGAATGCGAAGAACGGAGCGAGGGGTGCAGATCGAGTTGAGCGGCAGTTCGCTCCGGACAGATGCCATCGAGAGGACTTGTGAGGTGGGCAGTGAGTCAGGTCCGTGCGCGGTTCCTTTCCTTGCGGCTGGCCCGCCTGGTCGATGACCGGTAGTGATTTGAGATAGGTCGAATTAGGCCGTTCCGAACCTTCGCATCGGATCTATCTCAGCTTCGCCCGTCAAGTAAGGACTAGAGGTCCCCCAGAAGTTTGGGGTGTTCACACGGCCGTGACCCGGGGTCACGGCTTTTGTATTTATGCAGGGAATGATCACCGCCTTGAAGCCCACCCGCCGCGGCCGAGTCCGGGTCTACCTGGACGGGCGGCCCGGATTGGAATTGGCGAAGGAGGTGGCCGCAGAGCTTGAGCTCGGCAGCCAGCTCGGAGCGCAGCAAGTATCTGAGTTGCAGGTCCGCGATCGAAAGGAATCCGCCTATCGGCAGGCCGTGCGGCTGTTGGCTCGCCGCCCGTACACCGAATGGGAACTACGACGGCGTTTTGACCGCTCCGGGTTGACCGAACAGGAGCAAGAGGCGGTGATGGGGAGTCTGCGCCAGGCCACGCTGGTGAGCGACGCGGAGTTTGCGGCGGCCTGGCTGGAGAACCGGATGGCCTTTCGACCGCGGGGGGCCTGGGCGCTGCGGGTGGAACTGCGCGCCCGCGGAGTTCCGGCCGAGGTCATCGAATCGACCTTGAGTGGTTTTGACGAGCACCAGGCGGCGTTGCAGGCCGCCCGCCAGGGCGCGCGAAAGTATGAGCACTTATCGCCGGAGCTGTTCCGGCAACGATTGACCGCCTATTTGTATCGGCGCGGATTCCAACATCCAACGATCGAACCGCTGGTGGAGCAACTGGCGGTTGATCGTCAATTGGAAAGCGAGGACTAGACGTGAATGCACCGTGGTTACTACCCGTAGTGGGTTCGTTGGCGGCGCTCGCGATTGGGTTGGGGCTCGGTTATTTCTTTCGCCAACTTCAGCTTCGGCGGGAACTGAAGGGCCGCCAAACCGAGGCCGAGCGGATCCTAGAGGTGGCAAAGGGCAAGGCCCGAGAACTTGAAGTAGGGGGGCGGGACGAAGCCCTGAAAGTGCGCGACCAGGCGGAGGCGGAGGTCTCCCGCCGCCGGTCCGAACTGGCGAAAGAGGAGGAGCGGCTGCAGAAGCGGCGGGCAGATCTGGATGGACGGCTGGACAACTTGGAGAAGCGCGACCAGACGTTGAGCAAGCGCCAGAGCGCCCTTGACAAACGATCCAACGAGCTGGAGACGAAATATGCCGAAACCGTGGCGGAACTGGAGAAAGTCTCGGGGATGACCCGGGAGGACGCCAAAGGCCAGCTCTTGAAGGAGGTCGAGCGCGAATCGCGGGCCGACATGGTGAAGGTCATTCATCAAATCGAAGAGGAGGCCCGGGTGGAGGGCGACCGGCGGGCGCGGGGACTCATCGCCGACGCCATCCAGCGGGTGGCTTCGGACCACGTGGCCGAGATCACCACCTCGAATGTCCCGCTGCCTTCCGACGACATGAAGGGCCGGATCATCGGCCGTAATGGCCGCAACATCCGGGCCTTTGAGCAGGCGGCCGGGGTCGACGTAATTGTGGACGACACACCGGAGGCGGTGACCATCTCATCCTTCGATTCGGTGCGCCGGGAAGTGGCCCGCCGCTCGATGGAGCGGCTGGTGCTGGATGGGCGGATCCATCCGGCAAGTATCGAAAAGATCGTGCTCCAAACCCGCGAGGAAGTGGAACACTTGATCGGCGAAGAGGGGGAGCGGGCCGCTTACGATGCCGGCGTTCCGGGGCTCCGACAGGAGATCACCAAGAAGCTCGGCCGGCTCAAGTTCCGAACCTCCTACGGGCAGAACCAGCTCGCCCACGCGATCGAGGTCGCCCAGCTGGCGGCGGTGATCGCCTCCGAGCTGGGTGCCGACGTCGGGGTCTCCAAAATGGGCGGGCTGCTGCACGACCTCGGCAAGGCGATGGATCACGAGGTGGAGGGCACCCATGCCCTGCTTGGCGCAGAGTTCTGCCGGCGGCACGGGGTGCCGGAGATCGTAGTCAACGCCATCGCCTCACACCACCATGAGGTCGAGCAGCAGTCGGTGGAGGCG
>CAYHSI010000307.1:0-2524 GCA_964359225.1 uncultured Anaerolineaceae bacterium | reverse complement strand
GCCGGCGCCCGGCGGCCGAGGATGATCTTCGAAAGTTCTGCGACCAGCGCCGGAACCAGCAAGAGCGGAAAGACAAAACGCCACTGCTCCAAGCCAAGCGAGACGGTGTTGAAGATCGGCTGCAGGAACGGCAGGTAGATCACGAGCAGCAGCATCACCGCCGAAGTAACCACGGCGGCGAACATAGCCCGGTTGCTGAACAACCCGATCCGAAGCAGCGGGACATGCAGCGAGCGAGAGGTGAACGCCCGCAGCAGCTCCGAGAAGGAAATGGTGGCGAAGGCCATCGTCCGGGCCTGCTCGGGGAAGAGACTCAAGCCGATCAGATAAGCCGAGAGGGTGACACCCGCAATGGCGACGGTCTGGATCCCGATCCGGCCCAACATCTCCCGGTTGATGATGGGTTCCTTCGCCGGACGCGGGGGTCGCTCCATAATCTTCGGCTCGCCCGGTTCCAGGCCAAGCGCAAGCGCCGGCGCACCATCGGTGACCAGGTTGAGCCACAGCAGTTGAATGGCGGTCAATGGAGAAGGCAGCCCAGCCAGGATCGCGACCAGAATGGTCAAGATCTCGGCCAGATTGCAGGACAGTAGGTAGTAGACGAACTTGCGGATGTTGGCGTAGATCACCCGCCCCTGCTCGATGGCAGCGACGATGCTGGCATAGTTGTCGTCGGTGAGAACCATGTCGGCCGTTTCCTTGGCTACGTCGGTCCCGGTGATGCCCATTGCTACTCCAATGTCGGCCCGCTTGAGGGCCGGGGCATCGTTGACTCCGTCGCCGGTCATCGCCACGATTTGGTTGTCCTGCTTCAAAGCATCCACGATCCGCACTTTGTGTTCCGGCGACACCCGAGCGAACACGGCCGTTCGCTTGATCTCCCGCTGCAATTGGGCTTGGTCCATCTCGTCTAACGCCCGGCCGGTCACGACCTGATAGCCCGGCTCCAGCAGCCCGATGGCCTCCGCGATGGCTCGGGCAGTGTCCGGGTAGTCGCCGGTGATCATCACCGTGCGGACCCCCGCTGCGCGAGCCCGCTGCAAGGCCGGAGGGACCTCCGGCCGGGCGGGGTCGATCATCCCAATCAAGCCCACAAAAGTGAGGCTGTGCTCCACAGTCTCGGGAGTGGTCTCGTCTGGCACGTCCGGTTCGGCCCGGTAAGCGACCGCGATCACTCGCAGCGCCTGCTGAGCCATCGCAGCATTGGCACTCAGGATCCTCTCTCGGGCTGCCGCGTCGAGCGGCACAGACTGATCCTGGATGGTCTGGTAACGAGTGCACAGATCAAGCACCACATCGGGTGCCCCCTTGGTTGCGGCTACCTCCCACCCGCGCAGGGTCCCGTCGTAGAAGGGACTCGCATCTTCGGCGGTGGGATTGAGGACTTTGTGGACCGTGGTCATCCGTTTGCGGCCAGAGTCGAAGGGGATCTCGTCGATGCGCGGGTAGACCTGTTCCAGCTCGTCCCGGCGGGCGCCCGCCTTGCTGGCGGCCACCAAGAGCGCTGCCTCGGTCGGGTCCCCCACCACCCGGAAGGAACCGTCCTGGCCTGGTTCAAACTCGGCGTCGTTGACCAGGGCTGCCACCCACAGCGCGGTCAACGAACCCGGATAGTCGTTCAGAATGACCGGAGAGCCGTCCATTCGAAAGGCTCCCTCTGGCGAGTGGCGCTCCCCGTCGATTTCGAACAGCTTGCCATCCACCCACAGTCGGGTGGCGGTCATGCGACTTTGGGTCAGGGTGCCGGTCTTGTCGGCGCAGATCACCGTGGTGGAGCCAAGGGTCTCGACCGAGGACAGCCTGCGGATTAAGGCGTTGCGGTGAATCATCGCCCGCATACCGAGGGCCAGCGTGATGGTCACCACCGCCGGCAGTCCTTCCGGCACCGCCGCCACCGCCAGGCTCACCGCCACCAGAAACATCTCCAGGGGGTCGAACCCGCGGACCCAACCCACCACGAAGACCCCCGCGCAGACGGCCAGCGCCGCCCAGCCCAAGGTCTTCCCGAGCTGGTCGAGCCGGCGCTGCAGTGGGGTGGCTTCGTGTTCCACTTCCTGCAGCAGGGTGGCGATCTTGCCAAGTTGGGTGTGCATGCCGGTGGCCGCCGCCAGTCCCCGCCCCCGGCCGTAAGAGACCAGCGTCCCGCTGAAGGCCATGTTCTGCCGGTCGCCGAGCTGGGCATGCTCGTCCAGAATCAGCTTGGCGTCCTTGTCCACCGAAACCGACTCGCCGGTCAAGGGCGCTTCCTCGATTCTCAGATTCACGGCCTCCAGCAGCCGCAGATCCGCCGGCACATAGTTGCCGGCTTCCAGCAGCACCAGATCGCCGGGAACGACTTCTCGGGCCGGGATCACCTTGCGCCGACCATCACGGATGGCTTGTGCATCCGGTGCGCTGAGCTTGCGCAAGGCCGCCATGGCCCGCTCGGCCCGCCGTTCCTGCACGACGCCCAATGCGGCATTCAAGACGACGATGGCAAAGATCGCGGCCGCCTCGACGAAGTCGCCGAGTATCGCCGACACCA
>CAYHSI010000306.1:0-2526 GCA_964359225.1 uncultured Anaerolineaceae bacterium | reverse complement strand
CTGGGAGCGTGTAACTGAACAAGACATCCTAGTCAACGTATCCCTCAGCGCCGATCTGAGCCGAGCCGGCCGGACCGACTCCATCGAAGACACGGTCAATTACCGCACGGTGACGAAGAAGATCATCGCTCTTGTGGAGGGCACCCAACGGTTCACCCTGGAGGCTCTGGCGGCGGATATCGCGGCGATGTGCCTCGCCGAGCCTGGGGTGCAGCGCGCCCGAGTCCGGGTTGAGAAGCCGGGCGCGCTCCGTTTCGCCCGTTCGGTGGGGGTCGAAATCGAGAGAGAGGCCGGCGGCGCTGGTTGAACTGGCTTTCATCAGCATTGGCTCGAACCTCGATCCCGAGCACCACCTGCCCCGGGCCATCGAGCAACTGGGACGGCTCGGGCGGCTGCGCGGAATATCGGGGGTCTACCAGAACCCGGCGATTGGCGGTCACCCTCAGCCAGATTACCTGAATGCAGCCGTGCTGCTTGAAGTAGACCTTTCCCCAGATGAGCTGCGAACGGAGCTGCGCACGATTGAGGCCGATCAGGGTCGAGTGCGGACGCGCGACAAATATGCGCCCCGAACCATTGACCTCGATCTGGCCCTGTTTGGCGATCAGGTCTTGAGCGGCTCTGATTACCAGATCCCGGATCCGGAGCTCACCCGGCTGGCCTATCTCGCAATTCCCCTGGCAGAATTGGCCCCCGAGTACCGTCACCCAAGCTTGGACGGGACGCTGCGCCAGATCGCGGACCGCCTGCGTCCGGGATCGAAGCTTGTCCGCCGTTCAGACCTAAGCGAGCAGTTGAACGAGCTGCTGGCTCCGGGTCGAACCCGTGGCCGCTGAAGTCGTTATCTGCGGAGCGGGGATCGCCGGGATTTCTACCGCCTATCATCTGACGGTTGGCCGCGGCCTTTCCGACGTCGTGCTGGTCGATGAGCGCCCTCCCCTTTCACTGACCAGCGATAAGTCCACCGAGTGTTATCGGAATTGGTGGCCCGGGCCGGGAGACGCGATGGTGGGGTTGATGAACCGCAGCATCGATATCCTCGAGGCGCTGGCCCGCGCCCACGCGAATTCTTTCAACCTGACCCGCCGCGGTTACCTCTTCGCTTCGGCCGACCCGGCCCGGATCGAAGAATTCAGAGCGCAGGGCCAGGAGGCTGCTGAGCTCGGCGCCGGTCCGTTGCGCGAGCACCGCGGCGCGCCGGACGATCCTTCGTACGTGCCGGCGCCGGCATCTGGGTTCGAGGGCCAGCCGGTTGGGGCCGACCTGATTACGGACACCTCACGGATCCGACAACTTTTCCCGTACCTCAGTGAAGCCACTGTTGCGGTCCTGCATGCTCGGCGGGCGGGTTGGTTTAGCGCCCAGCAGCTCGGCGTGTTGATGCTCGACAAAGCTCGCGCGGCTGGCCTTCGATTCGTGTCAGGCAAGCTGGACCGGGTGGAGCAGCGGAACGGCCGGGTCCAGGCGGTGCAGATCCTGACTGCAGAGGGACTGACCCGGGTTGCGCTCCGGCATTTGGTCAACGCCGCCGGCCCGTACCTCAAACAGGTTGCGGCCATGGTGGGGGTCGAGCTTCCAGTGTTCTCCGAACTGCACGCCAAAGTGGCGTTCAACGATCGGCTGGGCGCGTTTCCGCGGTCCGCACCCCTGCTGATTTGGACCGATCCGCAGCGACTTCTGTGGAAGGACGATGAACGCCAGCTACTCGAAAGAGATCCGTCGAGTCGCCATCTGCTGGGAGAATTCCCGCGGGGCGTGCACGGCCGGCCGGATGGGCCGGCCGACAGCCCGGTAGTCTTGCTGCTCTGGACCTATCAGACGGACCCGGTGGAGCCGCGTTTCCCGCTGCAGTTCGACCCGCAGCACGCCGAGATCGGCTTGCGCGGCATGGCGACGATGGTCCCGAAGTTGCGGGCCTATTTCGATGCGCCGCCCAAACCGTTCATTGACGGCGGCTACTACACGAAGACTCGGGAGAATCGACCCCTGGTCGGCCCCCTGCCGGTCGAAGGATCTTGGGTGATTGGGGCGCTATCCGGCTATGGCCTCATGGCCTCGCCAGCCTGCGGCGAGCTGCTGGCCGCCCACATCTCCGGCGACGAGCTGCCGGGCTATGCCCGGTGGTTTCGGTTGGATCGTTACCGCGATCCGGACTACCAAGAGATGCTCTCGAACTGGGGCCGCAGCGGTCAGCTGTGAGGTCCCGGCTCGCCGAAACGACGGCCCGGCTAGATCAGGCCAGCCCGCCCAAGGGTATCGCGCAGAACGGCCAATTCGGGTTCGCCGAGCTGCCGTAGCGGCGAGCGGAGCGGTCCACCGTAGAAGCCCACCAGGTCGAGGGCGGCCTTGACCCCGGCCACCCCGAAGCGGATGGTCAGAATTTCGTTCGGCTCCACCAGCCTCGCCTGAATCTCTCTCGCCAGGATCAGATCTCTACGCTGGAAGGCGTCCATCAATTCATGGATCTGGTTCACCGCGAGATTTCCGAGAGCGGGAACGCATCCGACCGCCCCAACCGTCAGCGCG
>CAYHSI010000305.1:0-2533 GCA_964359225.1 uncultured Anaerolineaceae bacterium | reverse complement strand
CGATGTAGTAGTCGTTGCGCCAGTCGAACCAACGCCACGCCGCCAGCCCAAGTCCGAGGATCAACAGCCCCCCGCCGATCCAGGCCAGCGGGCTGCCCGCCCCCCACCAGAGCGAAGCCAGTCCGCCCAGGGTGAGCGCGAGGGGCACGGTCAGGGCGCCAAACAGCAGGTTTGGATCTTTGCGCGACAGTCCGCTGACGGTCTCACCTGCGCCGAGCCAATCGAAGCGCAGCCGCAGCGCCAGGCGACGGCTCTGCGCGATGTAGCGCAGACTGGCAAGCGCGGTGGGGAAATCCTTCAGTCCGGCTTCTAGTGAAGCCTGCTCCCAGAAGAATACGGTGGTTGGGGCGACCGCAGTCAGTGAACCGTGATAAGTCTCCTCATAGGCCAGCTCCAGTTCGCCGAACGTGTCACCGACACCCAAGCGGTACAGCTCGACCGGCGGAGCTTCGGGTTCGGCCCAGATGACGCTGGCCTCGCCCTCGGCAATCAGCACCAGCGCCTTGGGGAACGCCCCTTGCCTTAGGATCAGCTCCCCCGCGCCAAACTGCTGCTTCACGAGAGACGGGGCAAGCTTGGCGAGGGTGGCTTCATCCAGGTCGCGTAGGAAGTGCAAGCCGCGCAGGAACTCAATCAGGTCTGGAGCGGGCACGGGCGCATTCTAGCACGGGGGCCTCGCAGCCGCACCTCGAGGGCCCCCCACCCGCACCTCGCGGGCTTCGCAGCCGCACCTCGCGGACCGGGAAGGCCCGAACCATGCCTGTGCTATACTGCGCGTCCTCGTTCTTTGATATGAGCAAACGCAGCCAAGCTTCGAGTTCGAACGGCCGCAAGCGGCGTTCACCCCGACCCAAGCCGGCCGCCAAATCCCGCGAAACTCGGGGTTCAGCTTCCCAGCGACCCAAGCTTCAGCTCTCGGCCGACCGCAAGCGTGAACTGGTCGGGGTCGTGTTGGTCGCACTCGGGATCGTCATCGTGGTCAGCGCCCTCAGCTCCGGGCGCGGCTTCCTGGGATCCACCTGGCTCAAGCTGCTGGCTTATACGGTCGGATGGGGGGCCTTTGTGATCCCGATCGGACTGATCGGCGCCGGGGCGCTGCTCGTCGCGCCCGGTCTCAAGCGCCGGCTTCCCGGAGTGGACCTCGAAGGGATTCTCGGGGTGGCGGTGCTCTATCTCGTGACCCTGGCGACCTTCCATGCGGTGCTGGGGGCGAGCGGGTTCGACGAAGGGATGAGTCTCGCCCGGGCGGGGCGCGGGGGCGGCCTGATCGGGGCCGCGCTCCTCTCGCTGCTCGTCAGCGGATTGGGAGGTGCAGGCGCGGCGGTCGCCTTGCTGGCGCTCCTGCTGATTGGGGTCAGCCTGACCTCGGGCCTGCCGGCGAGCGAACTGCTGCGCGGGGCGGGCCGAGTTTGGCAGGCAATCCAGGCTCGCTTCCCGGCGGTCCGCTCCAACCGAAGAAAGGCTCGACCCGTGACGAGCACTCTGGTCCGTTCGAAAGCGCCGATTGCCGCGGCCGCTGACCGAACCCCTGTGACGGGCCGGCAGGCCTTCACGGCGGAAGCGATCGGGCCCCGACTCGCGCTCGAGGGTTGGAGTCTGCCAGGCATCGAGGACATCCTGGAACCCGGCTCGGAAAGCAAGGCGGATGAGGAGCTGGACCGCAAGCGGGCCAAGTTGATCGAGGAGACCCTGCGCCTGTTTGGCGCCCCGGCGACGATCGTGACTGTCAATCGCGGCCCGACGATCACCCAGTTCGGGGTCGAGCCGGATTTCATCGAAGCCCGCGGCGGGCGGAAGACCCGGGTCAAAGTGAGCAAAGTAGCTGCTTTGGCGGACGATCTGGCCCTGGCGCTCGCCTCACGCTCGATTCGGATCGAGGCGCCGGTTCCGGGTAAAGGCTATATTGGAATCGAGGTCCCCAACGCCGAGATCTCGGTCGTGGCGCTGCGAGATGTGATGACTTCCCCGACTTTCGAGCAGATCAATTCGAAGCTGCGGCTGGGTCTCGGCCGAGACGTCTCGGGCCAGGCCATCGCGGCCGATCTGGCCAGCATGCCCCATCTGCTGATTGCGGGCACCACCGGTTCGGGGAAATCGGTGTGCGTGAATGCGCTGATCTCCGGCCTGCTGCTCCAGAACACGCCGCAGGACCTGCGATTCCTGATGATCGACCCGAAGCGAGTGGAGTTGACCGGCTTCAACGGGATCCCACATCTGCTGGCGCCGGTCGTGGTTGATCTGCAGCGGGTGGTGCCGGCCTTACAGTGGATCTCGCGGGAAATGGACGACCGCTATCGCCGCTTTGCCCGGGAGGGAGTCCGCAATATCGCCGACTACAACGCCCGCCGCCTGGCTATCCAGCAAGAACCGCTGCCCACCATTGCGGTGGTTATCGACGAGCTGGCCGATCTGATGATGATGGCCCCGGACGAAACCGAGCGGGTGTTGACCCGCTTGGCCCAGCTCGCCCGAGCGACTGGGATCCATTTGATCATTGCCACCCAACGGCCCTCGGTAGACGTGGTCACCGGAT
>CAYHSI010000304.1:0-2556 GCA_964359225.1 uncultured Anaerolineaceae bacterium | reverse complement strand
GGGTGCAGCCGTACCAGCCGGAACCCGGAGGGTCGTAGACGGCCTCGTAGTGGCAAGCAAGCCGTTCCCACACCCAGGTCGATACCGTCCGGTGGGGGCCAATGTGGTCGGCTAGGGCTGGAAGGGCGAGAAATGCGGCAAGAACGAAAACGAGGAACAGCAGCAGAGCCCGTCTCGGAAGCAGGATGGTCCGCGGGCGCGGAGAAGGTTTCAAATTCACCCCCGTCGGAGGACCCCCTCCAGAGCAGCCGGTTCTTCGGCTACGCACATCATAAAGGATGAATCGGGTGGAATCAACAACCTGTACTGGTGCAGGATATGTGAGACAGTCTGGAGGGTGGGCCGAATGCCCTCGGCCGGGGCGCACTGCTATAATCCCGCGGTGTCGGCCTCCTTGGGTTCGCCCTCGGCGCGACCCTCGATCGCATCAGTCGAATTGAACTTTAGCGCGATTGAAGACCCGGCAGGGTGGGATGGTCTGCTGCACTCGCTCCCTGCCCCCCATCTGCTGCAGAGTTGGACCTGGGGAGAGTTGAAGGCGCGGTTCGGCTGGACCGCGCGGAGGCTAGCCTGGGCGGAACCTGCTGGAGCTGTTCGGGCCGCGGCCCAACTCCTGTTCCGCACCGAACGCGGCCTGACTCTCGCCTACTGCCCCAAGGGGCCGGTCGTGGACTGGAGCCAGGCAGCCCTGCGGGGTCGGGTGTTGAGCGACCTGATCGGGCAGGCTCGCGCCCAGGGTGCTTTCGTCCTGAAGATCGATCCGGAAGTGCCGTATGGCGAAGGGCCTGGAGCCGCGGTCGAGGCGGAGCTGCGCGAGCACGGCTGGCGGCCCGCCCCCGACCCAGCTCAGTTTCGCAATACGCTGCTGCTGGATCTGCGCCAATCAGACGAGGCGCTGCTGGCCAGGATGAAACAGAAATGGCGCTACAACCTTCGGCTCGCGCAGCGGCACGGCGTCCAGGTGCGGGAGGGCGGCGCGGCCGATCTCGAAATGCTGTACCACATGTATGCTGAAACTTCGCAGCGCGACGGATTCGTGATCCGCTCCCGAGAGTATTATCTGGACTCCTGGCGCTCCTTCATAGAGCGCGGCCAGGCCCAACCCTTGATTGCGGAACTGGACGGCGAGCCGGTGGCGGGATTCATGGTCTACGTGTTTGGCAAGACAGCCTGGTACCTGTATGGAATGTCGACTCACCTTCACCGCGAGAAGATGCCCAATCATCTGCTGCATTGGGAGGCGATCCGCTGGGCGAAGGCCCACGGCTGCGAGACGTATGACTTTGTCGGCGCACCCGACAAGCTGAACGAGCGGGACCCGATGTGGGGCGTGTATCGCTTCAAAGAGGGATTCGGCGGGCGATTCGTCGAGACGATCGGCGAGTGGGACTACCCGCTGCGGCCGCTGCAGTATTGGGCCTCCCGGCTGGTCCTGCCCCGGCTGTTGTCAGTGATGCGGGTCCTCGGCCGGCGGCGGGTGGCGGCGGAAGTGAGTTGAAGTTGGAGCCTCGAAATCGATTCGGCGGCTCATTCATCCGGGCACTGCCAGGCCAGACCACGTGAACTCTCTTCCGCGCATCCCCCTCGCGCAGCTCCCCACCCCGGTCCACCGGCTCGAGCGGCTGACCGCCCAGCTCGGCGGGCCACAGCTGTGGATCAAGCGCGACGACCTCACCGGCTTCGCGCTGGGCGGCAACAAAGTTCGTAAACTCGAATACCTGGTCGCCGCGGCCCAGGAGGAAGGCGCCCGCACTCTGATCACCGCCGGTGCGGTCCAGTCCAACCACTGCCGGCAGACGGCTGCTGCCGCGGCGCGCTACGGGTTCGAGTGCGTCTTGGTCCTCGAAGGCGATGAGCCGGAGCAGACCACCGGCAATTTGCTCTTGGACGGCCTGTTCGGGGCCGAGGTCGTGTGGGCCGGCAGCGCCGATCTCGAGGGAGCGCTGCAGCTGGTGCACGAGAGCGACGCGGCCAAAGGCAAGCGGCCCTTCCTTATCCCGGTCGGCGGGTCGAGCCCGCTCGGGGCGCTGGCTTACGCGGAAGCGATGGCGGAATTCCTGCAGCAAGGTGTCGCGATCGATCGGATCGTGCTCGCCACTTCCTCGGGCGGGACCCAGGCCGGGTTGCTGGCCGGCGCCGACTATTATGGATACGCGGGGAAGGTAACCGGGATTCGCATCGGCGAGACCCGCGGCAGCGAGCGTGAGAATCTGGCCGATCTGGTCGTGGAGACGGCCGGATTGCTCGGTAAGGACCTGAGCCTGGATCCGGCGACGATCGACCTGCGGGCGGACTACCTCGGTCCGGGTTACGCGGTGTTGACAGAACTGGAGCGTGGGGCCATCGAGCTCTTCGCCAGGCTGGAGGGGATTCTGCTGGACCCGGTCTACACCGGCCGGGCAGCCGGTGGAATGTTGGACCTTATCGCCCGCGGGGAAATTGGTCCGGACGAGCGGGTGCTCTTCTGGCACACCGGTGGGACTCCGGCGCTGTTTGCCTATGCCGAGCAGTTCGCTCGCTGAGGCGGGCATAGCCACCAGTCGCTCTCGGCCAAGA
>CAYHSI010000303.1:0-2561 GCA_964359225.1 uncultured Anaerolineaceae bacterium | reverse complement strand
GGCGGAGGAATTTCGGCCGCCGGCCTGATTGGATTGCTGCTGTTCATTGGAACCGTCGGCAAGTCGGCCCAGTGGCCCCTGCACGTGTGGCTGCCGGATGCGATGGAAGGCCCGACGCCGGTCTCGGCCCTGATCCATGCCGCCACCATGGTGTCGGCGGGGGTCTACCTGATCGTGCGCTTCTTCCCGTTGATCACGGCCGGCTGGGAGCACGGACAGCCGCTCACGACCACGATGACGGTCGTCGCCGGAATCGGCGCCTTCACCGCCTTGTTCGCAGCCACGATCGCAGTGACTCAGAACGACATCAAACGGGTGCTGGCTTACTCGACGATCTCGCAGCTGGGCTACATGGTGGCGGCGGTCGGGCTGGGGGCCTTCGTCGCGGCCGCTTTCCACCTGTTCACCCATGCCTTCTTCAAGGCCCTGCTATTTCTCGGAGCGGGCTCGGTGATTCATGGAGTGGAGCATGGCGCGCACGCCACCCATGAGCATCTGGACGCCAACGACATGACCAACATGGGTGGCCTGCGGGCGAAGATGCCGGTCACCTTCTGGACTTTCCTCCTCGGCGGGTTGGCCCTCTCGGGCTTTCCGATTCTGACCGCCGGTTTCTGGTCGAAGGACGAAATCCTGGCGGAGGCCTATTCAACCGGCCACCTGGTGGTCTTTGGCATGCTGGCGCTGGCGGCCCTGCTGACCGGCTTCTACACCATGCGCCAAATCTCGCTGACCTTTTTCGGTGGACCGCGGACCACTGCCGCCGGGCATGCTCACGAGTCGACCTGGACCATGACCTTGCCGCTGGTCGTGCTGGCGGTCTTCGCGGTAGGAGCCGGATGGATCGGCATCCCCGAGGATTTTCCGGGGTTAGGTGGACTGGTTCCGAACTGGCTGCACGGGTTCTTGGGCGAGGCGCTGCTCGAGCCGGCCGCGGAGGTTCAATTCAACCCGGTGCCACTGCTTGTGTCTGTTGGCGCCGCGCTGGGAGGACTGCTGCTGGGTTGGCTGGTTTATCGCAATGCCCGAGCCGGGGCGCCGGATCCGCTGGAACGAGCGCTGGGTCCGATCTACACGGTGCTCCGTCGCAAATACTACTTCGATGAGCTGTATGACTTCCTGTTCGTGCGGCCAGCCTACTGGTTTGCTGAGACCTTTGTCTACGAGCGGATCGATCGCGGCGTGATCGACGGAGCGCTGCATGCGATCGCCGGCCTTGGCTCGCGAGTCGGATCGTTCCTGCGCAATAGGATCGACCTGCCGGTGGTGAACGGCTCGGCAGACTTCGTCGGCGAGGGGATCAAGTCGGCCGGGCAGGAGATTCGGGTCGTGCAGACCGGGCGGGTGCAGTTGTATCTGATCGTGGGAGTGTTTTTCACCGGGCTGCTCTTGTCCTACATCCTCTTCTTGACCTAACTCATGATTGAGCACTACCTCTTGAGCCTGATCCTGTTTACCCCGACCCTGGGTGCCGCGGTCGTAATGCTGATTCCGCGCGAACGGGTTCAAGCCATCCGCTGGACCGCTTTCCTGGTCAGCCTCATCCCGCTCGCGCTTTCGGTCTGGATGTGGATCGCCTACCGCCCCGGCGAGCCCGGCTTCCAATTTGAAGAGCAAGTGACTTGGTACGCGGCGATCAACGCCAACTATCACTTGGGTGTGGATGGCATCTCGGTGCCAATGGTGCTGCTCACGACCTTGCTGACCCCGCTGGCCCTGCTGATCTCGTGGAGCATCGCAGATCGAGTCCGCACCTACATGGCGCTGTTCTTGCTGCTCGAGACCGGCATGCTGGGAGTCTTTCTGGCGTTGGACCTGTTCCTGTTCTTCGTGTTCTGGGAAATCGGCCTGGTTCCGATGTACTTCCTGATCAATCAGTGGGGCAGTGAGACCGGGACGCGGGAGGTCGCCGGCCGGCAAATCCCGGCCCGCAATTACGCCTCCTTCAAGTTCCTGATCTACACCATAGCCGGCTCACTCGGGTTGCTGCTCGCGATCCAGTTGATCGGGGTCGCCTCCGGGACCTTCGACATGGTGGAACTCAGCCGCTCCTGGCCGACTCTCGATCAACCGCTGACCTTGCTCGGCCTCCCGATTTCCATCTCGATCCAAACGGTCAAGGCGATCGCCTTCTGGGCCTTCGTGATTGCTTTTGCAATCAAGGTGCCGGTGTGGCCGTTTCACACCTGGCTGCCGGATGCGCACACCGAGGCTCCCACCGCCGGATCGATGATCCTGGCCGGAGTGTTGCTCAAGCTCGGCGCCTACGGCTTCCTGCGGCTGGTGCTGCCGCTCTATCCGGAACAGGCCAAACAATATGCAGGAGTGCTGGCGCTGCTGGCGACCCTGGCGATCGTGTTGGGAGCGTTCGTCTCCTGGGGCCAACGCGATTTCAAGCGTCTGGTGGCCTATTCCTCGGTAAACCACATGGGCTTCGTAGTTCTTGGGATCGCGGCGGCCGCTTTTGCGCGCGGAACCCTGGCTGCCGATGACGCGGTCATTGCGGTGAACGTGGCGGTGCTGCAGATGTTCAACCACGGTCTCTCAGCGGCCGGGATGTT
>CAYHSI010000302.1:0-2564 GCA_964359225.1 uncultured Anaerolineaceae bacterium | reverse complement strand
AGGCGATCTTCGAGTATCAGAGTTTGATGTGCTTCCTGACCGGGATGGAGGTCTCGAACGCTTCCCACTACGACGGTGCGACCGCGCTGGCAGAGGCGGCCATCCTGGCGCTTAACGTCCATCAGGGCAAGCGGGACAAGCTGGTGCTCTCCCCGGGGATACACCCACAGTACCGGGCGGTGGTGCGAACCTACTTGCAGGGCCAGTCGCTCGAAATCGTCGGTGATGATTCGCTCGGTTCGCGCCCGGAAGACTACCTGGACGAGCGCACCAGCCTGGTGGCGGTCCAGTATCCGGACTTCTTCGGAAACCTACACGATCTTGGCCCGTTGGCCGCGGCGGCCCACGCGGTGGGCGCCCTGTTCTGTGTGGTAGCCAATCCGATCGCGCTTGGGTTGCTGAAGCCGCCCTCCGAATTCGGCGCGGATGTGGTGGTGGGAGAGGGCCAGCCGCTGGGCATTCCGCTCTCCTTCGGCGGGCCAACGATCGGCTTTTTCACAACCCGCGAGGAATTCGTCCGCAAGATGGCCGGCAGGCTGGTCGGTGAAACGGTGGACAGCCGCGGCCAGCGCGGCTATGTGCTCACCCTGACCCCGCGCGAGCAGCACATTCGACGCGGGCGGGCGACGTCCAACATTTGCACCAACCAGGGATTGATGGCACTTGCCGTAACTGCCTATCTCACTGCGGTCGGGAAAAACGGATTGCGCCAGGTAGCCGAGCTCTGTTACCACAAGGCTCACTATGCTGCCGAAACGATCGCCGCCCTGGAGAGCTACCAGCTCTGGAATCCGGGGCCGTTCTTCCACGAGTTCGTAATTCGCTGCCCCAGACCGCCCGAACAACTCAACCAGCACTTGCTGGACCACGGCATTATCGGCGGGTACGACCTCGGTTCTGAGTACCCCGAGCTCGAGGGTCATATGCTGCTGGCGGTGACCGAGCTCAACCACAAGGATGACATCGATGACCTGGCAGACGCCCTGCGGGAGGTCGCCCATGCCTGAGCCCCTGATCTATGAGCTCAGCACACCCGGGCGGCCGGGGCATCGGTTCCCGGATCCCGATGTCCCGCTCGCCGATCTGCCCGCGGGGTTGACCCGACAAGAGCTCATGCTGCCGGAGCTCTCCGAGCTGGAGGTCGTCCGCCACTTCGTCCGACTCTCCCAGCTCAACTATGCTATCGACAGCGGCTTCTACCCATTGGGCTCTTGTTCGATGAAGTACAACCCGAAGCTGAACGAGGATGCGGCCCGGCTGCCGGGATTTGCGCACAGCCATCCGCTGCAGGATCTCTCAACTCAACAGGGCAGCTTGGCACTGATGTTCAGGCTGCAACAGTGGCTCAAGGAGATCGGCGGTTTCGCCGGGGTCAGTTTGCAACCGGCGGCTGGGGCCCACGGCGAGCTGAGCGGAATCCTCATGATCCGGGCCTACCATCGCGACCGCGGTCAACCTCAGCGAAACAAGATCCTGGTGCCCGATTCGGCCCACGGGACAAATCCGGCCACCACCACCATGAGCGGGCTGCGGGTCGTGGAGCTGCCCTCGGATACCCGAGGCAACGTCGATCTTGAAGCCCTGCGGGCGGAGTGCGACGAGACCGTCGCCGGGCTGATGCTGACCAACCCCAACACGCTGGGGCTCTTCGAAGAACGGGTCCAGGAAGTCGTGCGCCTGGTGCACGACGCCGGCGGTCTGGTCTACGGCGACGGCGCCAACATGAATGCCCTCCTGGGTGTGGTCCGCCCGGGGGATCTGGGCTTTGATGTCCTGCATTTCAACCTGCACAAGACCTTTTCGACCCCGCACGGAGGCGGCGGGCCGGGGGCTGGGCCGGTCGGCGTGGGCGACCAGCTGGTGGACTACCTCCCGGGGCCCGTGGTGGCAGAACTGGAACCCGAGACCGAGGACCTGCCGCCGCTGTATGGTCTGGAGATGCCACCCAAGTCCATCGGCCGGGTGAAGGCCTTTCACGGCCACTTCGGCATGCATGTGCGAGCCTATAGTTACATCCGCTCCTACGGAAAGTCTGGCATGCGGGCGATCGCAGACCATGCCGTGCTAAACGCCAACTACCTGATGGCCGGACTGCGCCAGACCTACCACGTGCCCTACGATCGGCGGTGCATGCATGAATTTGTGGCCGAAGGCCGCTTCGAATTCGCCCCGGAGATCCATGCGCTGGATATCTCGAAACGGCTCATGGACTACGGTTTTCACCCGCCGACCAACTACTTCCCGCTCATTGTGCGCGAAGCGCTGATGATCGAACCCACCGAGACCGAGAGCAAACCGACCCTGGACGCGTTCGTCGCGGCGATGGTGGCAATCGCCGAGGAAGCTCGGTCCGAGCCCGAGCTGCTGAAAGGCGCACCGCACAGCACCCCCTTCGGCCGGCTGGACGAGGTCCAGGCCGCTAAGCAGCTGGTGCTGTGCTGCCGCCCGGCTGAACTGGCGCAAGCCGCTTCATAAGTAGGCCAATCCCGAGAGGAGTCGCGGGGGGGGGGGGGGGGGGGGGGGGGGGGGGGCGCGGGGGGCGGGGGGGGGGGGGGGGGGGGGGG
>CAYHSI010000301.1:0-2570 GCA_964359225.1 uncultured Anaerolineaceae bacterium | reverse complement strand
CTTCGTCCAGCCGCGCGTTTCCGTTCGCGTCCAGGAAGAGCAGCACGCAGATCTCACCGGTCCCGGTCATCTCCTCGGGCGCCAGGGTGGGGGTCGGGGCGGCCGCCGGAGTGGCGGTGGGCGATACCGACCCCAGCAGCAGCTCCATTCCGGGCGAGATGAAGTCCCCGGACTCGATCCCATTCAGCGCCATCAGCTGCTCGACCGTGATCCCTGCGATGGCGGCGATCCGCCAGGGGGAATCGCCCTCCTGGACAACGTAGACGATGTCTCCCTCGGCGTTGGGCGTCGGAGTCGCAAAGGCCGTCGGCTGCAGGAGCACGACCGGAGCAGGCGATGCGGCGGAAGTGTACTTGGAGACCAGCCCCAGCCCGATCGCCCCAGATACCAACAGCAGCCTTAGCAACGTCACCTCTTGGCCTATTCCGGGAGGTCTGTGTCCCAGGATTATAGCTGGAGGCCATGCGCGACCCCGAATTGGACACCGGTGGTCCTAATTGAGGACAGTTGTCACGCGCTCCCCTGTCGATAGTCAGTACACCCTCGTAGGCCTGCGTGCTATTGTCGGCCCAGGTGAGCGGTCCCGATTCCCAAATCCCTGACAGCCTAGACCGAGGAAAATCGATGCCACAGATCAATCGCCGTGAGTTCCTCCGTCTCTCCGGAACTAGCGCGCTGGGGCTGGCGATTGTCCTGCCCGAATTGCGCCTGCTCCAGCCCATCGACGTAGACAACCCGCTTGAAACTTACCCGGACCGCGACTGGGAGCGGATCTATCGCAACCAGTATGCCTACGACGGTTCGTTTACCTTCGTCTGCTCCCCCAATGACACCCATGCCTGCCGGATGCGGGCTTTCACCCGAAACGGCGTCATCCTGCGCTCCGAGAGCAATTACGACGTTGAGCGGTACGCGGATTTGTATGGCAACACGGCCACCGCCCACTGGCACCCCCGGGGCTGCAAGAAGGGCCAGACCTTTCACCGCCGTGTCTATGGCCCCCACCGCCTGAAAGGCCCCTTGATGCGCCAGGGCTGGAAGGCCTGGGCCGACGACGGCTTTCCCGAACTCGACTCTGCCAACACGGCGAAGTACAAGTTCGACTCGCGCGGCACCGATGAACTGCTTCCGGTCTCCTGGGAAATTGCCTATGACTACATCGCCCGCGGCATGATTGCCATCGCGACCAGCTATTCAGGTGAGGCGGGCGCCGCCCGGCTGAGGGCGCAGGGCTATCCGCCGGAAATGATTGAGGCCACCCAAGGCGCCGGTACTCGGACGTTCAAGTGCCGCGGGGGCATGGGCCTGCTAGGAGTCATCGGCAAGTACGGAATGTACCGCTTCTCCAACATGTTGGCGCTGCTCGACGTTCACCTTCGCGGAGTGCCGGAAGCGGAGGCGCTGGGCGGACGCAATTGGTCCAACTACACCTGGCATGGTGACCAAGCACCGGGCCATCCCTTCACCACCGGGCTGCAGGCCTCCGACGAGGATCTCAACGACCTGCGCAACTCACGCCTGCATATCCAGTGCGGAAAGAACCTGGTCGAAAACAAGATGCCGGAGTCGCACTTCTTCATCGAGGCCATGGAGCGCGGCTCGAAAATCGTGACGATCACCCCCGAGTACTCGCCGCCGGCCACCAAGTCCGACTATTGGATCCCCATCCGGCCCGCCACTGACACCGCGCTGTTCCTGGGCATCACCCGCTGGCTCATGGACAACCAGCGCTACGACTCGGTCTTCGTCAAGCGCTTCACCGATTTCCCGCTGCTGGTGCGCGCCGACACCCTCACCCGGTTGCGGGCCCACGAGGTTTTCCCCAACTATCAGCCTGGGCTCAGCACCGATGGCCCCAGTTTTCGGCTTCATGGATTGAAGCCCGAGCAGTACGAGGCGCTAGGTGACTTCGTCGTGCGGGACGAGCGCACAGGCAGGCTGCAGCCCATCACCCGCGACGATGTCGGCGAAGGCATGCAGGCCAGAGGGCTGGACCCCGCTCTGGATTGGTCCGGAACCATCACCCTCGCGGATGGCACTCGGATTGAGGTGCTGACCCTGTGGGCGATGTACAAGGAACATCTGCAGGACTACGATCTCGACAGCGTAGCCGAGATCACCCATGCCCCTAAAAACCTGATCGTACGGTTGGCCGAAGACATCGCCACGCTCCGGCCGGTCGCTCTCCACATCGGCGAGGGCATCAATCACTGGTTCCACGCCACGCTGGCCAATCGGGCCCAATTCCTTCCGCTCATGCTCACTGGCAACATCGGTCTGCCCGGGGCGGGCTGCTACACCTGGGCCGGGAACTACAAGGCCGCCCTGTTCCAGGGCTCGGCCGAGGTTGGCCCGGGCTTCAAGGGCTGGGTGGCCGAGGATCCCTTCCGTCCCAATCTGGATCCCCAGACCGCGGGCAAAGATGTCCCCGCCCACGCGTTCACCAAGGACGAGGAGCCCGCCTACTGGAACCACTCCGAACTGCCCCTCATCGTGGACACGCCCAAGTACGGTCGCAAGGTCTTCACCGGGGCAACCCACATGCCGACCCCCACCAAGGTGATGTTTTT
>CAYHSI010000300.1:0-2576 GCA_964359225.1 uncultured Anaerolineaceae bacterium | reverse complement strand
GTCTCACCGCTCTGCCTGGGAACCATGAACCTCGGCGGACCCACCGGGGAGGTCGAGTCTATCCGGATGATCCACCAGGCCTTAGACGCCGGGATCAACTTCCTGGATAGCGCCAACGTCTACAACCGCGGCGAGAGCGAACGGGTTGTAGGCAAGGCCCTGGTCGGCGACCGCCGGGCGAAGGTGGTCCTGGCCACCAAGGCGCACTTTCCCATGTCGAATGACCCGAACGATCGCGGCAATTCGCGCCGGCACATCCTGCAGGCGGTCGAGGACTCGCTCCGCCGCCTCAATACGGAATGGATCGATCTCTACCAGATCCACCGGCCGGTCTTTGATATCCCTCAGCGGGAGACCCTCCGCGCGCTGCACGACCTGGTGCGCGCCGGGAAAGTTCGCTACGTCGGCTGTTCCACATTCCCGGCCTGGATGGTGATGGAGGCCCTTGCCATCAGTGAGCGCTACGGCCTGGTCCGCTACGTCACCGAGCAGCCCCCCTACAACTTGCTCGATCGCCGAATCGAAAACGAACTGATCCCGCTGGCCCAGCGCCACCGGCTGGGGATCTTGCCCTGGTCGCCCCTGGCGATGGGGATGCTGGCCGGCCGTTACGAGCGGGCAGACGGGCATCCGGCGGACTCCCGCGCCGCCCGCGTGGGCGCGTGGGCTGCGGCACGCATCAGCGAGGCCGGGCTGGCCGCCGGCCGGCAGCTTGCCGAGCTGGCTCTGGCCCGCGGGTTGACCGCCTCCCAACTCGCCCTGCTTTGGGTGAAGGACCAACCCGCGGTGACCGCACCGATCATTGGTCCACGGACCGAGGCGCAGCTGCAGGACGCCCTGACGGTCCTCAATATGCAGCTGGACCAGCAGACCGCCGCCGCGCTGGACCAGATCGTGCCACCCGGTTCGGCCGTCGCCGACTTTCACAATACCAGCGGCTGGATGAAGATGAGGGTGACCTCGATCGCGCCGCTGGCCTCCTTGGACGAGATGTACCTGCCGCGCTGAGCCGCGGAAAAGATTGTGCTTGTTCGTGGGCGGCGTAGTGTTCGCAGCGCTCGGACTCGGTGCAGGTGCGGTAGGGGGCTTGCTGTCTAAACGGTGCTTCCGGTTCGGGGAAACTCAGCCTTCTTGCAGGATCATGCGCCCGTTCGGCCCAGGCACATAGCGCAGCATTGCTTGCGGAACTCGGTTCGTGATCTCCAACTCCCCGGAGTCAATCGCCTCCCAAATAGCCTGGAAGGGCGCCTTCCCCGGCAGCCACTTTTCGGCGATCACCACTCCATGCCCGGGCAGGACGGTAAACACTAACTGCCGCGGGTCGGCACTGTCGCGCAGAGCGGCAGACCGGGCGAATGCATCCTTGATCGCCCACGCCTGTGCCTCGGTGGCACACGACACCGGGTAGTGATAGTAGGCCGGCTCGAGCGGGACATGTTCGGCCCGATCCGGATCGTAGGCCGCAATGCCCCGGTGCCCATGCAGCTTGGAGCGCACGACCGGGACCGTGGCGCGCGTCTCCCACCCCGCCTCGAGCCTAATCTTCGGAAGCAGGCTGTCCATCTCCATCAACTCAACCGCCTCGGACGAGGGAGGGTCATTGCGCTTCCCGGCGACGTGCCGCACCAGGGCTCCTTTGCCATCCGGCCGCACGCCGACGATCACTGCCAGATCGTTCTCCCCGATGGCGTCCTTGTCAACCGGCCGGGCGCTGCCTGTCACCGTCGCGATCAGAGCGCCCAGCTTTGGATCCCAGGTTGCAAAGCAGCCCTCACTATATTGATTGGCCACGCCCTCCGAGACTGCCGGCACTGCAACCAGGTCTGAGATCCGAACCATCTCGGTGAAAAATCCCCGCCGGCCAAGCTCCGACCCGGCCAACAGCATCCCCTTGGGCGCCTCGAGCGCCGCCCACTCGGCCTGCGGGACCAGCCCGGCCACGACTTCGTGATCGGTGACTTCCTCGGTGCTCAGCACGGTCACCATTCGTAGCGCGAGGTCTTGATAGAACCCATTCCCCTCGACCATATCAATCCGCGGATGGGCCCCGACCAGGTCAAAGTGATGGGCCCAGAGCGGCCGGTCATCGCCGATGATCAGCAGGACCCGGATGCTTTTGGCCTGGGCCTGGACCTGGCGCTCGAGGGCCAGGATCGGACCCCCGCGCCGGCTCTGCTCGAGCAGCACCCGGTTCGAGTCCGGCGCCAGGCCAGGGAACTCAAAATCTGCGGGATTCGGAGGCTCCCGCTCCAGGGCGGCCTGAAAGTGATCGAGGGCGGCCTGGTACTCCCGAGTCCCGACCTGAACCAGCGTATAGATCGCCGGGTTGTTCTCCAGCCCGAAACGCTTGCGGGCGGTGAAGAACAGCGCTTTGCGCCACGGCAGCGGCTCCCCGAACCGGGCGGTGGTCAGCACCAGATCGGTTCGACCTTGAGGGGACTCTTGGACCTCATGTCCGAGTGATCCGAACTGGTCCAGCAATCCGTCGACGACCTGCTCCATTAGCGAGCTGGTCTCGCCCGGAACAAAAGCAACCTTAAGCTTTTTGAGCCAGGGATGCACAGTTCGTTGCGGAG
>CAYHSI010000299.1:0-2590 GCA_964359225.1 uncultured Anaerolineaceae bacterium | reverse complement strand
TGCGGGCGGTCCCGATGCTCGGAATGAGCCAGAGAACCGGCAGAAAAGTGCCGAGGATCGAGCCGAGAGGCGAGGTGGCGTAGATCCGCCCCGAGACCCGGCCGGCCTGCTCGGGGCCGGTGATCGCCAGCCGAATGGCAAACGGTGATACGCAGCCCAAAAGGGTTACCGGCACACTGAAGAGCACCAGCACGGAAAGAAACGAACCGGCCATCACAACCGCGTCGAGC
Source organism: uncultured Anaerolineaceae bacterium (assembly GCA_964359225.1). Lineage (GTDB taxonomy): Bacteria > Chloroflexota > Anaerolineae > Anaerolineales > E44-bin32 > JADFRG01. Next base: position 2,360 of record CAYHSI010000299.1, on the reverse strand, counting down.
TTCTCGACCGCCAGGGCGGCCTGATGGAGCACCGGACGGGCGACCATCGGGACCAAGCCAGCGGTAAAAGACCCCCAGGCGATCAGACGGAACATCGTTTCGAAGCGAGGTGAGCGGTCGGCCCAGCGGCCACCGACGAAGTAACCGGCACTCAAGTAGATCAGCATCAGGCCGATGATATTGGCCCAGACGATATTGCTCGTGCCAAAGACGGTTCCCAGCAGGCGGGCGGCCGAAACCTCGATGGCCAGGGTGGTCATCCCCGCCACGAACACAGTTGGCATCAAGAGCGGGTTGGATTTCAATCGTTATCCTAGGCCGATCTCCGGGAGACCGGAATTGTACCTGGGCTATTGCGCCACAAGGATGGCCAGCAGTCCGGACCAGAACAGGCTGTATCGAAGCGGCCGCATCAGCCTCCGGCTGCCGGCAAACAGGATTACGGCCAGGACGAGACCGTCGGCGAGACGGACCAGCCCCAGCGGCTCTCGGAAGGTCGAGAACGGGAGAGCCATCACGATCCCGCAATTTGCGAGCAGCGCTAGAGTTTCCGCGTCCCGGGCGCCGCGCAGCAGCTCCCGTATGGATAGGATTGCGCCCCAGAGCGACGGCAGCACGATGCTGGGGCCGAAGATCAAGAGGTACAAACCAAGGGCCGCGTGGCTCACCGAACCGATCCGGATCAGCCCCAGATAGGGTATCCATTCGAATCCAGTTGCCAGTTCGCCGCCACTGGCGATCCCGACGGCGCCAAACACCCGGGCCAACCAGATTTGCCATGCCGCGTAGGTCACGCCCACCGCAAGATAGGCCGCCAGCGCGCTCGACTTCCGATCAGACAGCAATTCGGCGACAAAGGCGGCGGCCAAGAAGGGGAGGGTCGTCTCCTTCGCGAAGGCGGCGAGACCGCACAGTCCCGCCGCGACCGGCTTCTGGCCGCGAGCCAGCGCCAGCATGGCCCCCGCAGCCAAGCCATAGGCCAGCGGCTCGCTCAATCCGGTCCCGACCGGCGCAACCAGGCCCACCCATAGCCCGAAGCTTAATGCGTACCATCGGCTGAGGCTCCGGCGGTCAAGGAGCTCGGAGACCGAGTAGGTCCCGGCCCAGAGCGAAGCGAGTCCGACGCTCAGCATCGCCCACGGGATCCCGCCCTCGGTCCCAAGGGCGATCCCGCGTGCGAGCAGCGGAAACAAGATCCGCTGATAGCGGTAGGCGGGAACGTCCAGCTTCGGCGCCACCCGCGAGGGCTTCGGATCGAGCGCGATGAAATAGAAGAACTGGCCGTCGTAGCCTTCGGAGCCCTCGGAGTCCCGGGCGGAATACCGCTCACCAATCTCGAACAACGCGGATGGTTCCCAGCCGCTGAGGGTCAGCCGCCAGAGCACGTACGCGCCGGCGATCATGGTGCAGAGGGTGGCCGGGAGGACCCGCTTCATGCCCGGCGCAACAAGGCAACCAGGGTCGGCCAAGCCAGCAGCGAAATGGCCAGACCAACTAATACGCTGGATGGCAGGTAGTTGAACTCGACCGAATGATCCCCGGGCGGCAACCAAATTGACCGCAACAGGCCGTTCGCAACAAAGCTATCGCCACGACCACCGTCGATTCGGGACGACCATCCCGGAAACCAGCTGTCGGCCAACACCAGCCATCCGCCCTGGGGCACCGAGACCGACAGCACAACCCGGTTGGGACCGGGATCGTCGAGAGCGAGGACTCGGCCTGCCCCGCCGGTTCTGACGCTGGACGGCCCAGCCTCGACAAGAACAGTCTGCCGCGGGTCAAAACCAGGCGCGGTCGATTTCAAGAGTCCTTCCTCGGAACTGCGGACCCGCTCAGCTTGTGGCACCACCCAGGCGCGGGCCGGCGATTCTACCGACTCGTACTCGACGGAAGTGCCGGTCAACACGGCTTGCCATCCGACATCCGCGTGCCGGAGCATGGCATTGCGGACGGAAGTCGGTGCCGCCTCGAGCCGCTGCAGCCAGGCAACGTATCGGGCAGGTAGGATGGGGTCAAAGTTGTTGGCCGAGCGGAGTCCATCCAGGATCGTTGCGTTGGGCAAACCAAGCTCGCGCACCTGGCTCCAATCGAAGTCCAGCTGGAAAGTATCAAAGCGGAAGGCGAGCTCGAATTTCACAAACTGCTCCAAACCGCTTTCCATATATAACCGGTGCTTGGATCCGACCTGCGTCCGCAGCGCACTCGGATTGCGGAGAGTGGCCAGGGGGAGGGTGGGGTTCAGGCCGCGGGCCGCGAAAACCAGATCCAGAATCACGAACCCCAGCGCGGCGACCGCCCAACCCGGCGACTGAGGGTCACGCCGGGTGAGCGCCAGGGCGGCAGCGACCAACAACCCC
>CAYHSI010000298.1:0-2593 GCA_964359225.1 uncultured Anaerolineaceae bacterium | reverse complement strand
TCCGTCAGCCGTGGACCGCGGCGGTGGTGGAGCCGTTCGAACTGCGTACCGGACTGTTCGACACGGGGAATAGCTCCTCCCGAGACCTGAGCGAGTCGCTGACGATCAGCGGCGGCAAGTATCGTTGGACCATCGATTGCGAGGACGCCGAATTCGGCTGTATTAGCTCCACCTACCTCAAGACCCTCGACGACACCACCGACTTTCAGCTGAGCGTCGAGGCCCGCCGGATCGAGGGGCCGCTCGATGGCCAGTACGGACTTCGATTTCGAGATGACGGGTTGAGCTACTTCGAGTTCTTGATTGCGGACAGCGGGGCGTTCTGGGTCCTACGCTGGGACGGCCGGGAAATCGAGTACTACTACCTCGATCGTACGTCGGCGCTGATCCGGCCCGGGGAACTCAATCGCCTGGCCGTGATCGCTGAAGGACCGAATTTCAACTTCTACATCAATGATTTGCGGGTAGCTGAGATCGTGGAACCCTTGCTGCCCTCGGGGTCGTTCGCCCTCTCGGCTTCATTCTCCGGCGCGCAGCAAGGCACGTTTGAGTTCGACAACTTCAGAGTGCGAACCCCGTAGAGCTGCCCTTGGGCGCTCTCGCGGGCGCCCGAGCTACTCCAACGTCAACAAGAATGCGACAAGATCCGTCAGCTCACCCTCGGTGAGGGTCGAGGAATAACCCTGGTACATGACCCCGGGGACGAACCCGCTCTCGACATAGGCATTCGGATCCAGGATCGACTCTCGCAGGTACTCCTCGGCCGTAGTCGCCGAACCCGTGTAGTCCGATTGCCGGATTACCTCCGCGGCCCGCCGCGCGAGTCCGGCGTGGGAGGGCCCGACCTTGATTTCTCCGGGCTCCAGCGAGTGGCAGGTGATGCATCCCGGCGCGTCGGCCCGCCCAATCGTGAAACTGGTGTACAGCCGCTCACCGGCTTCCGGATCCCCGCCTGCTCCACAGCCGGCCAGCAATACCCCTGCGATGATCAACAGCGCCAGACGCTGCGTTCGAGAGCCCACCTTAGAAACTCACCAAGAAGGCGGTCAGGTACATGATCAGCAGTCCAACGAGGAAGCCGCCGACGTTGCTCCAAGATACCAGCGCCTCCCCTTCCCGGACGGCGTGACGGCGCAGAAACGCCCCAACCTCAACGATGACCTGCCAGATTGCCCCCACCCCTACCCCGAGAAACACAGCGGTAAGGATGGGAGAGAAGGCGAACCCACCAATCCAGGCCCCCAGGATTGCCGGTGCGCCGGCTACCAACATCAAACCCAGAAAGTTCACGAGCCTGGGAGCCCGGAACGCCGGCTCGGTCGACCGGGCCTGAGGCAGCAGCGGCGCGGCAATGGCCACACCCTCGGTGACGTTATGCAAGGTAAAGCCGATCACCAGGAAAGATCCAAGTGCGGCTTCTCCGAGGGAGAAGGCGGCTCCAATCGCCAATCCCTCCCCCAGGTTGTGCAGGCCAATTCCGATGGCCAGCAGGACTGCTAGCGGCATGCCGGGATGGGCGCCATTCAACTTCGGAGCGCCACCGCCTTTCGACCGGACCGCCAGCAGCGCGAACCAGGTCAGAACCGCTGTGAACAGCACTAGCGAAATGCCCTGGAATACGTCCGGGAGCGCCCCCGCGACCTCGAAGGCCTCCAGCAGGGTGTCGATCAGCAAGAACACCAACAGTCCCAAGGTGAGGGCCAAGATGGTCTGCAACCAGTGCTCTCCCATCCGGCGCATGGCCGGAAACCAGAGCATCCCCAGACCGACCGGAACGATTCCAACGTACAAGCCCAGCAAACCGTAGGCCAGGAACTCCCGAGTCCCGGCCACGGGAGTGACGACCGCCAAGTCTACTTCCCCGTCGAAGGTCACCCCGGTATTGGTGATGACTCGGATCGCGTGCGGTTCGGTTGCAACCCAAGGGTACGGAATCATGATGTGCGCCCGCCCCAGCCGGGGGAGAGTGGGGCCGGGCTCGATCGTGAATTGCCAGTAGGCATCGTCGACCAGGACCTGGGCCACGGTCACCGGGTCCGGGCCGGAGTTGGTAAGCGTGACTTCGAATCCGTCCGGGACGACCCGGGTGCGTTCGAAGGTCAGGCTCTCAACCGGCGGGAGGTTGGCCTTGAACAGCGCCAGCGGGTCGCCGAACGCAAACACCGAGAGCATTGCGAACAGCGCCAGCAGTGGGAGCAGGGCCGAAGCCCAGAAGGGGAAACGGCGGGCGGGTCGGAGCGGTTCAGTGGATGCGGTAGTCATGGGCGTGCCTTACTCGACCACATCAAAAAAGCCCATCCAGCCCAGCTCGGCGAATTCACTGACGTGGGCGTGGAACATGTACAACCCGGGTTCAAAGCCCTCAAAAGAGAACTCCAGAATCCCGCGTTGGGCCTGGGCCTGCATGATCGTGTCGACAGTCTTCAGGGTGGGCTTCAAGTTCGTTCCATGATCGTAGTAATTGAAGAAGTTGGCGTGCAGGTGCATTGAGTTGATCGGATCGAACTCGGTGATATTGATCAGGTACAGGCGCTGCAGTTGATCGCGCCGGATCTGAATCGGCGGATTGGCATAGGCGAAGGCGACCGTGTTC
>CAYHSI010000297.1:0-2603 GCA_964359225.1 uncultured Anaerolineaceae bacterium | reverse complement strand
CGGGGCGAACTGACCGCCAACTGGGCGGCGAGCAGCCCGACGATGAGCATCGCCACGCCGGTATGCACGAGGCCGGTCGCCGCCGGGAGTTCCAAGACCACATGCAGCCCGCCGAGGAGCACCTGCACTGCCAGGAGGCCCGCCGCCGCAATGGCGGGACGATAGGACCAAGGGCGACTCCGTCCCTCGCGCCAGGCGAGGGCGGCCAGCAGGACGATCTGGATACCGGCAATGCCGCCAAACAGGCGGTGGCTGAACTCCACCCATGCACCACCGTAAGCGGGGGGAATGGCCCGCCCGTAGCAGAGCGGCCAATCCGGGCAGCCCAGCCCGTGACCGGTGACCCGCACGACGCTGCCGATCAGAATCAGGATGACGGTGCTGAACCAGGCCGAGGCCGCCAGCGCGGGGATCAGGCGCAGACGTTCAGTGGCGGGCTTCAGAATGGCGGCAGTTGTCAACGGCCGGAACGCTCTCCATGCGCGAGCAAGCCCCGAGAGCATACCACGATGCCCTCGGGGCTTGCGGTCGCTGGGCTCGGACGGACGACCCAGAGCTGCCGGTTTAGTTTGGCGGCGGGGAATAAATGCTGTCGTCGTGCTCGCCGCTGACCTTCAGCAATCCGCCCGCCCCCTTGCCGACTCGATACAGGGCGTGATCCACCAGCAAATAGTTCCCCGGTACATCGAGCGAGAATTCAAAGATCGACACCGATCCGGGCGGGACGTACCAGGTCTCTTCGTTGGCTATGAACGTGTCGGGGGAACCGCTGTACACCTTGTCGAAGATCTCCCCGATGATGTGGAAGTTGGAGCCGATGTTCGGTCCTCCGACGCCAAAGAACAGCCGGACCGACTCGCCGACGTTGGCCTCCAGTGGGCGAATCTCGGTCAGCGCGGCGACATGCCCGTTGAAGGTGAAGTACTCCGGCTGTTCGGCGGCGGCCTTCTCGCCGCTGAAGGCCTGATGCCCCTGGTCGCCGAATTTTCCAGCCGTGTACCACTCACCTTGCAGGACGTAGAATTCGCGGTCAACTTCGGCCAGCCCGCCGGGCGGCTCAACCACGATCCCACCATACATGCCCTGGGCGATATGGTGCCAGGGAGGTGGGGAAGCGCAATGATAGACATAAGCGCCGACATTGAGGGCCTTGAAAGTGAAGGTCTTGGTCTCGCCGGGCGCGACGGTGCTGACGGCTGCACCCCCGCCGGGCCCGTTCACGGCATGCAGATCGATATTGTGGGTCCCCTCATTCTCCGCCGGATTGATCAGGGTGACCTCTACCGTGTCGCCTTCCATGACCCGCAACATCGGGCCCGGGACTGTGCCGTCAAAGGTCCAGAAGCTGTAGGTGGTCCCATTGGCCAGCTCGGCGGTCAGCTCACGGGTGGTCAGGGTGATGCTCACCGTCGTCGGCTGGCTGCGCTCGATGGGAGCCGGCACGTCGGACGGGTCACGAGCGACATTGGGAACATCCAGCGACAGGGCGGGGCTGAGTGCGATGGTGCCGATTCGATCGATCGGCCCTTGGGCTGATTGCTGTAGGGTTGCCATGTCGGCTCGAAGGGGCGAGGCCTGCAGCAAGGCGATGCCGCCGACCATGAGCGCTACAACGGCGATTCCGAGCCCCAATAATCCTGTGCGATTTGAACTCATACCAATTCTCCTCCATTGATCAGTATTGTCGGAAAGTTACGCTGTGCGGCGTGCAGGTCAGCCGTTTCAGGCGTTGGTTATATGCGGTTTCGCCGACTTGGGCAAGGGGTTGGCAGCTAGACTGCGCCGCGTCGGTTTCGTTGTGGCCAATGGGTCAGGGCCATATCCCAAGCGGAGCAGCCAGAGCGCGATCAAGCCCAAGGCGAAGTGTGTGCTGAGTTGAGGAGCATACCCGGCGGCCATGAGCAGCGGGATGGCCAGGCCGGCGGCATGGCCGCGGCGAAGGGATGCAAGCATGGCGGCTGTGCAGGCCCACAGGCTCAGGGCATACAGTGGCCAGGGCAGGTAGAGGGTTAGCCCAACCGACCAGATCGAGAGGACCCCGGCCATCGCCGGCGCAGCCAAGTACAGCAGTGAGAAGGCAAGTGCCGGGATCGAAGCCACCGGCCAGATCCATCGGTGCGGGACCTGGCGAGCAAAAGCCCATCCGAAGACCAAGCCCGAGGCCACTACCAGCGCCTCCCCGGCACTAAAGAGCGCATTCGACAGCTGGGGTTGGCCAGCTATCGGCAGGACCCCCGGCAGGGATGCCACCGCATGATGGAGCTTCCCGGCTGCCAATGCGCCTGCGGGAAGCGCCCAGGTCAGGCCTTGTAGCCATCCCGTGGATGCCTTTGCGGCCAGAAGCGCAAGTTCCACAAGCACCCACAGCGCGATGACGTGATAGGCAAGCGCCAGACCTACGGGAAATGCTTGAAACAAGCCGAGAAGATTCAATACGGAAAGGGTCACCAGCGCGGCGGGAAGCCGACGGAACGACCGCTGGTACAGCCACCAGCTAAGCCAGAGCAGGCCCGCGTGGGCAAGGAGCGCACTTGCGGTCAGAGCCAGTTGGGCAAGGACGTTCATGCCCTGGTAGGCCAGCAGCACCGGAGGCGCCTTTGGCA
>CAYHSI010000296.1:0-2612 GCA_964359225.1 uncultured Anaerolineaceae bacterium | reverse complement strand
GAACCAGATGCCCTCAGCAACGGTCTGGGCTCGGAACCACTGCTGCTGGTAAGCCCGACCCTCGGGGAAGATCATCAGCTGCCTCTTGTAGTAGTTGTGTCCCGGACGGGTGTCCTTAAGCTGTCCGACCGTGATCGGGGTCGCGACCATCAGAAAGCTGATCGTGCTCGCCACACCGACTCGCAGGATTAGCCGCCTGCCCTGGGTGTCGCGGCGCAGCAGCCAACAGACCCCCAGATACAGCAGCCAGATCACGATCGTGATCCTGCCCGGCAGGTACACGTAGAAGGAGAGCCCGGCCAGAAACCCACCCAGGACTGCGATGAAGAGCGAGCCGCGGCGCAGCGCGGCGACCAACACAATCAGCGCTGCCAGTTCTGCCAGCAGGCTCAGGTTGTCCCACTGGGCTAGCCGGCTGATCCCCAGCAGAGCGTGGTTCGCTCCAAGCAAGATCGCCGCGCCCAGCGCCTGGCCGCGAGCCATATGGAGCCGGAAGAGAGCATATCCAAGGAAGATAATCAGCAGACCAAATCCCGCATGCACCAGCCGCATGTTGCCCAGATTAATTCCCCCAAGCAGTACCCCAAGCCGGCTGAACAGAATGAACGGAAGCGAGGGAAAGCTGAAGTACGGGCTGACCCCCAGCAGATTGACCGGCCGAGTGAGATTCAGCCGCTCGTAAATCATGAGCGAGATCTCGTCGGTGTTCACTTGCTGGGGCAAGTAGTAGAGGAAGAGCAGATAGAGCGGCGCGAATACCGCGAACAAGCCGGCCAGGGGGACCAATTCCTGGGTGAGATCTGCCACTTTAGTCCGAGTGTTTCCGTCCGCATGCCGGGCGAGTTGGGCGACTCCGACGAGGGCTCCTAACCAGAGGACGAAGGTGTGCCAGCTGAACCCGTAGGCCCCGAATCGACCAACGGCGACCAACCACAACACGACCGCCAGCCCAACCAGCAGCCCATGGCGCTCGAGGGTTGAGCGCAAGCCATCCTTCTTCGACCTCAGGCGGGGAAAACTAGCGATTTGCATGATCTAGGCGGCGCCGAATCGTGGGGCAGCTTTCGATGATCTCACACTCGGCAGACGCAAGGCCTAGGAATTTGCTACTGCCGTCAGGCAGGCCTCCTGGTAGTCTGATTCGGCCTTGCTGCAGAAGGCTTGCAGATCTTCCTCACTAGCCAGCACCAAGGGCGCCCGGTTGAAGATGGTTTCGTAGCAGCCGGCTTTCTCCGCCTCGACTTCCAAGCGGGCGCAGAAATCGAGGGCCTGATCTTGCCCGGTTGGATCCCAGAAGGTGTTCTGGACCGCCCCGCTCAAACACCAGATCCGGGGATCGCCGGAAGGCGCCGTTTCACAGTCCAGGATCGCCCCAGGATTGTCAGTGAAATGAACCCCCCCTACGTCCCTCCCCATGCTCTCAAAACAATTCTGTTGATAACTCGGGTCGATCTTGACGCATTCGGCGGCAACCAGGCTGAAGTCGTAGTTGAAAAGCTGAACCATGCGGGAGGTCTGGTAGAAGTAACAAGACGGTTTGTACTTCACGTCCACGACGGTGCAGGGAAACTGAGGGTCTTCGCTCAGGTAGTTCGTGGAGGGGCCGCCCGTGGGAGAGAGACCTCCAACGATGTTTTCCATGAAGACCCCGGTGTAGCACGACTCCAGGCCCTGCGGCAGCAGATCGCAGTTGGCGAGCGCCTCGAAAATCTCGTAGTCGACAAAGGCCATCAGGCCGTGTCCGACCCCGTGGAAGCACTGGTGGCTCATGAAAGGGTTGAGTTCCGAGCCGCAGATCAAGGCCAGATCTTCGGCCAGGTTGGCCGTTCCGTGATCCCGGAAATAGGCTTCGGCCGCGCCGTGGTAATAGCCCGAATGGCATTCCGCGCTGCCGGACTGGAAGGCTTTGTCTAGGAGGATTTCGTAGGCGAATCGGCCGGCCAAATGAGCGGGGCGGTGACAATCGCCAAGCTGGGCCTGAAGCTCGGCGAGATACTTGATCGTCTCAAGGGGTCCATACTTTCGGATATAGGAGTACAAGGCTGCATCATCATCAAAGATAGCCGGAGAATTTTCGGGGATGGATTCATCGTAGGCTCGCTCTGGAACCGCGGTCGGGCCGACCCGGATCGCGGGCGCCTCGCCTCCCTCCACGGGCAGAACGCTGACTCTTGCGCCAAGCACGGGGTTCAAGTGATCATGGAAACGCAAGAGCCCAGGGTAATCGAAGGCAAACACGTACGATTCACCGGGCATGAGCACAGTGCAGGCGTCGAAACTGGCGTCCTGCTGGTCGGTGCCGCAAGACTCGGTGCCCCCTCCGGGATAAATGCGATGGGTCGGATTCATGTAGGAGGAGAACGGCCAGTGCGGCTCGCTCCCAACGTTCTCGAACACGACGGTGTCTCCCTGACCGATCTCCAGCGACTTTGGGTTGAAGCCGGAGGCATCGATCTGGACTCGGATCTCCCGGCCCGAGCCGTTGGCCGACCCGCCCCGAGTAAACGCCCAGGCCGCAATCCCCAGGCCAGCCAGCGCAGCGGCCAACACTCCGATGCCAATCCACCTGCGGCTGACCCGAATGGATCGCGGCGTCGTTCCGTTCTGATCAC
>CAYHSI010000295.1:0-2614 GCA_964359225.1 uncultured Anaerolineaceae bacterium | reverse complement strand
GAGGACACAGGTTACAGAATATTCTCAAGACATAGGTAACACATTGTCTAAGGACATGGGTAACCCTTCCTTAAAGGGAGGTGGCGCCTATGCCCTGGAAAGGTGTTACCGTGAGCGAGCAACGACAGAAGTTTCTCGAACGCTTCGGCGTCTCGAGGAGGACCGCCCATACCCATCCTGGGCACCAGGGCAAATGGATCAACCACTTCGAGAAACACGGCCAGGGAGGCTTCCACGAGCACTCCCGTCGCGCCTATAGCTGCCCTTGGCAAACCGATCCAGCGATCGTCGAGGAGCTCGTCGCACTCCGCAAGGCGCACACCCAGCGATCTCGCTAGAGAAGACCAAGCAGCATTTCAGCGGGCTATTTGAGACCTGCGGGCTGGTTTGTACCGGCCCTCTTACGGCGTGATGGTCGCTGTAGGTACTTCTGAGGAAGTCGCCGTGGGGGTCGGGGTCGCGGAGGCGGTCGGAGTGAACGTCGGGGTCGGGGTGGACGTGGGAGTCGGAGTGGGCAGGCTCAGGGTCAGATGGACCCGATAGCTGGCCTTGCCTCCGCTCGTGCTGCGGACCGTGAGCAGCAGTGAGACCGGACCATTCGGCAGATTCCGCGGGTCCCAGTCCAGCAGGATGGCAGGCTGCTCGACCGGCACGTCGCTCTGGGCCACATCCGGCCAAAAATCTGGGTCGCTGCCGACCCCGACCTCCAGAATCCAGTCCAGAAAGTCGCCCGTCGCGGCCGCCCGGCCGATGATCGGGATCGGGCCGGACGACAGGATCGAACCCTGCAGCGGAGCGGTGATTACCAGCAGCGGGCGCGGGCTGTCCGCGTCGCAGGTGGCCTCCGGGATGAAGAAGATCTCTTCCTCCTCCTCAAACCCCATCCGCTCGGCCCAAGCTTTGCCCTCTTCGGCTTCCTTAATCCACTTTCGGCCCCACGGGTCTGGCACCGCAAGCCCGAGCTTCTCCTCGGCAAAATCAGGGCACACTGCCGAGGCCAGTTCCTGCGAATAGCCGTCGATCCAGACCTTGCGCCACAGATCGAGCTCCGGAGGCAGCGGCGGCTGATAGGCGGCGAAGAATTCGACTCGATGGGCCGGGCACCACTCAGAGGGTTCCGCCCCTGAAACGGCGCAGATTGGGACCTCGATGATGCTGGCAGGCCGGGTGAATGGGGTGGGCTCGCCTCCGACCAATCGCTCAATCGCCAGCTGCATGAACTCGTTCCAAATAGGAGCGGCCCCGGTCACCCCGGAGGTCTGTTCGATCGGGCTGTTATCCGCATTGCCGATCCAAACTCCAACTGCGATGTCGGGGGTATAGCCCAAGGTCCAATTGTCGCGGATCGGCTTGTCGGTCGTCCCGGTCTTGGCTGCCGCCGGAAAGGGAAGTACCAACGGGGAGTTCGGGCCGAAGGCAGGGGTGCGGGCCGTGTTGTCGGAGAGAATCGAGGTAATGAGGAAGGCATGCTCCGGCCGGATTACCCGATCACCGGCCGGGACCGTGTACTCGTAGACGGTTGCGCCGGTGTGATCGGTGATCCGGGTGATCGCCACCGGAGGCAGGCGGAGGCCGGCGTTGGCGAACGTAGCATAGGCTCCGGTGAGCTCGAGCAAGGTGATATCGCCCCCGCCCAAGGTCAGGGCGATCCCGAAGTCGCTGCGGGTGAACGTCGTGATCCCCAACCGCTGGGCAAATGAAATCAGCCCCTCTCCCTGTGGAGTAGACGGATCGTCGTAAATGCCGACAAACTCGAGGGTCTTGAGCGCCGGGATGTTGTAGGAATTGGCGAGCGCCGCTCGGACTGTGACCGGGCCGTGGAACCTGTCGTCGTAGTTTCGGGGCTTGTACGGCTTGGAAGGATCCTCTGGATCCTTGTAAGGCGGGAACTCACTCTCCACGTCCCATAACAACGTGCCGGGAGTCCAGCCCTTCTCGAACGCGGCGGCGTAGGTCAGGGGCTTGAGCGAGGAGCCGGGCTGGCGCAGCGCCAGAGTCATATTCACCTGCCCATCGATCGCCTCATCGTAGAAGTCGGCTGAGCCGACCATGGCCAGGATCTCGCCGGTGCTGGGCCGCAGCGCGACCAAGGCCCCGTTGCCGACCTTGTGCTGCTCGGTCAGACTCGTGACTTGTTTCTCAACGATGTCCTCCGCGGCCTCTTGCAGCTCCGGGTCCAGGCTGGTGGTGACCGTGAACCCGGACCGGTAGATCGTCTGGGGATCGAAGCGAGCCTCCAACTCGGCCCGCACATAGTTCACCCAATGCGGGAACCGGATCGCGACGTCCGGGGAGTTGAACTCGTACTCGACCAGCTCTGCCGAAGCCGCGCCGGCAAGTTCCGGGGTGATGCACAGCCGCTCGATCGAGTTGCTGACATAGATACAACCCTGCTCGCTGGTGGCCTTCACCATCAAAACCAAGACCTGTCTCTGCCGGTCCAACGTAGCTTCCCGGTTGACAAACACATCGTAGACCGCAGGGGCCTGAACCAGCCCGGCCAAGAAAGAGGCCTGACCGAGGGACAAGTCGGCGGCCGGAATATCGAAGTAAGTCTGCGAGGCGGCCTCCACCCCATAGGCCAGGTTTCCGTAGTAGACCTGGTTGAGGTAAA
>CAYHSI010000294.1:0-2617 GCA_964359225.1 uncultured Anaerolineaceae bacterium | reverse complement strand
AAGCGGTTCTCTTTGCCCTCTCTCGCGGCGACACGGCCGACGCCGAATTCCACCTGTCCTCTGCGCTGGCCGTCGCCTCGCCGCTAGAGGCGGCGGCCATCCGCACCGCGCGGGAGCGCCTTGCGAGCGGCGATCTTGAAGAGGCAGCTCAGATCCTCGAGGCCGGGTTGGCGGGACTTCCACCGGGGGACCCGCAGCAAGGCCAGCAGCTCTACGCCGCCAACTGCGAGGTCTGCCACGGGCTCGCCGGCGCCGGAGGCCTCGGAACCGCTCTGGCAGGCAGCCCGACCGTCCAGGGGCTAAACGATGAGAGTCTCCTGGCGCTCATCCTGACTGGCCGCCCTGCAGCCGGAATGCCGGCCTGGGAGGGACGGATGACTAGTGAGGAGATTCAGCACATCATTGCCCTGCTGCGCACGTGGCAGTAGCGAGCAGATCTTTGAGCGGTCGAAGGGTCGGGATTAGTGCAAGCCGGACTCTCCCTATCAGGATCTGCGCCTGGCAGGACCATCCGAATGTCATCCGCTCGGCCTGCTTTTCACCACTGGTGGCCGGTTGCCGGCTTAGCCATCCTGAGAGGAGAAGGCGGCGTACCGGCTTCGGCACGCTACTCGAGGCTCGCAAATGGCAGCTACCGAATGGGTTGTCGCAAGAGAACTCTGGTGCGAGCAGGCCGGCCGCCAGGCTAGGCTGCTCGAGCAGCGGGTCTATCCGGCGGAGATCCTGCCGGATACCGTGGGGTTCCGGGTGACGGCCCGCCGATGCGACCGTGACGTCGCCTGCAATCTGCGAGGTTTCCCCTGTTGCTGGGCCTTCACCCGCCCGGAGCTCGATCCTTTCGGGCTGGCCTGAGGCTAGGCCGATCTCGGCTCCGGAATGCGACACGCCTCCCACGGGAGGCGTGTTCTTCAATCAGGACGTTTGATCAATCGTCGGCAGCTCGGCATCCGGCAGGAAAGAGCGTAGGACCGAAATGTAGTTGGCCCGCTCGAAGGCAGCCGACTGGCCCGAGCGAAGCACGCTCATGCTCCCAATAAGCGGGGCGAGGGATTCGTATTCGTGCACCTCGAGCCACACCTCGAGTTCGCTCAGAATCTCGCCAATCCGCTGAATTCCATTCTGGAGTAACTCGGAGGCCATCATCGTCACTGAGGCGCCGGCCATCAGACCTTTGATGGCATCTTCCACAGTATGCACTCCGGTGGTCAGGGCGAAGTCGACAGCCACATTTCCGAAAAGCAAGGCAATCCAACGCAAGGGAAGGCGAAGCTCGCTGGAGGTACTCAGCTCCAGCGCCGGCTCGGTGCGCAGGCTTTCAATGTCGATGTCGGGCTGATAGAACCGGTTGAAGAGCACCAGTCCCTGGGCCCCCGCGCCGGCCAGCCGGCGGGCCATATGCGGCAAGGAGCTGAAAAACGGGCTGAGCTTCACCGCGATCGGAAGCGTGACCGTCCGGCGCAGCTCCCCGAGCAGCTGGGCATACATCTCTTCGACCACGCTCCCGGCAAGCTGCGGGTCGCTGGGCAGATAGTACAGATTGAGCTCGAGGGCGTCCGCGCCGGCCGCTTCGAGCTCGCGGGCGTAGCGCACCCACCCCCCAGTAGAAACTCCATTCAGGCTGGCTATCACCGGAATTTCGAGGTGGTCCTTCACCCGCCGCAGGTGCTCGAGGTACGCCTCTGGACCGGTCTGATAGTAGAGGGCCTCTGGAAGGTACGACAGCGCCTCGGAGTAGGACTCTGCCCCCAAACTCAGGGACTCATGCAGGGCCAGGTCGCCGATCAAGATCTCCTCCTCGAAGAGCGAGTAGAGCACGACCGCCGCGGCGCCGGCCTCTTCCATGCGCTGCACAGTGCCGAGATCGCGGGACAGCGGGGAGGCGGAGGGGACCAGAGGGTTTCTTAGGCGCATGCCCAGGTAGCGAGTGGTCAGATCCATGGCGCTACTCCTCGACCGGTTCGCCCAACGCAGGCTCGCTCGACCCAAGCTTGGTTCCCTGGCCATTCCAGGGTTGTGCCAAACGCTCGTAGCGCGACCACTGCTCCTTGACGTCCCGTTCGGCGGCCCGCAGCAGTTCGGCCGCCCGCTGCGGATGGCTCTGGGTGAGCACTCGGAAACGGCCCTCAACATACATGTACTCGGCGAGGGGCAAACTCGGCGACTTCGAATCCAGCTGCATCGGGTTCTCACCCTGCGCTGCGCGGCGGGGGTCGAACCGGTAGAGTGGCCAGTAGCCGGAGCGAACGGCCCGATCCTGCTGGTCGAGTCCGAATCGCAGATCGTAACCGTGGGCGATGCAGGGTGAGTAGGCGATGATCAGCGAAGGACCTGCGAAACTCTGCGCTTCCAGGAAGGCCCGCAGGGTCTGTCGGTCGTCCGCTCCCATGGCGACCCGGGCGACGTAGACACTCCCATAAGTCATGGCCATCATCCCCAAATCCTTCTTGGGGATTGCCTTTCCGGCCGAGGCAAACTTGGCAACTGCGGCCCGCGGAGTCGCCTTCGACTGCTGGCCGCCGGTGTTGGAGTACACCTCGGTGTCCAGCACGAGCAGGTTAACATCTCTGCCGGAGGCCAGCACGTGGTCGAGGCCGCCGTAGCCGATGTCATAGGCCCA
>CAYHSI010000293.1:0-2642 GCA_964359225.1 uncultured Anaerolineaceae bacterium | reverse complement strand
GAAATAGCCTTCGATCGTCTTGTCGCTTGGGTCGAGCACGCCATCCAGCCGCAGCTGGTCGTACAATGGGCAAGAATCCGATCCTTGGGCGTGCACACAGGTTGGAACGAAGATCGAAAACGTAATCACGTGGTAATAGGTGGTGGAGGCACCGCTACTCCACACGGTTGAGTCGCTGGGGTCGTCGTACACCATCGGCGGTGATCCGTTGACGATTGCGTTGTACACCGGCAGCAGAACTTTCATTCCAAGTATCGAATCCACAGACATAAAGACGTTGTTCGAGACGCCGGGCTGCCCGGCGAACCAGGTGTGGATGTAGATGGTTCCGGGGAATCCGTTCTCAATCCAGAAGACCAGCTCTGAGCTGCCGGTGCCGTTGTCGGAGCCGGATCCATTGAGGTCCAGCCAACTTCGGTTGCCGCCCGCTAGCAGCTCGTCGTAGCCGTCCCCGTCCAAGTCGCAATTCACGCTGCCGCCATCGGAAATGCAATAGGTACCGTCGTCGCCCACCTTGCGTGAGTTCATGATGATGTAGGGCTCGCCGGGGCCGTACTGCATGTTGCAGTTCAGGTTCCCATTCAGGTCGGTGTAGGTCTCGTCCGGCGGACAGTTCCAACCGATCGGGAGCACGCCGGTGCCGCTGCCGGGTGCGAAGCAGCTCGCCGCGGCGATGGCTGAGGCGGTAATCACAGTTTGTCCGAGGACTTGGCCGAAGAAGGTCGGGAACGGAATGCGGGTGGTCACTTCGACCTCGTCGTCGATGATCGAGACATCCACCTCCAGTGCCCCGTTTCGGGTGATGGCGTAGTCGATGGCGGCCTGGGTCGCCAGGGTCGTGTCGCCGGTGCGGCACAGTACGGTGGCGCCGGCCAACGCGCCGGCGTCCGCGGCGGTCTGCGCACTGCGGCGCTGCAGGTAGGCGTAGCCGCCATCCAGGACGATCGCCAGCATCCCGATCAGCACCACCAAGAGCAAGCCCACCAGCACCATGCTTTGGCCACCTTGGCGAGTGGTATGGCCGAAGAGTGCTGGATGTCGCAAGGAGCCTGCTTGCCAAGTTCTGCGCGCTGAGTGGCTCGCCATGTCAACCTTCCACCCGCATGGTCGCTTGGCTGCCGACGATCCACTGATTGGCCCCTACCAGCGCACCTACGATCGGAGTGATGGCAATGAACTGGTAGGTGGCGCGGACTTGTATGGTTTGCAGGTCCGGTTGCACAACGGTCACGCTGAGCTCAAGGGGGTTCAGGCCGACGGCCTTCGCTCGCACGACCGTTTCGATGGTTACCACATCGGTCGGGTAAATAATTCCGTATCGGGCGCCCTCGCGAACCGAGTTGTGCAGGGCGCTATACACGTAGACCACCCGACCCAAGTCCAGGATGCTCATCAGGATCAGTAGGATGACCGGGAGGGCCAACGCATACTCTGCAAGCTCCTGACCACGCTGCCGTCTCATGGCGCCATCATCTCGGCGGAGCGGACCAGTGCCAGGTTTGGATCCGGGAAGACCAGGCCCATGATGAACTGAAAGGGGTAGCTGATCGTGACCCGGACAGCCAACCCGCTTCCGCAGCCCTGAGGACAGCTCACGGCGATCGTGCTGCTGGAGAGATCGATGCCTGAACCCTGGGCCTCAACTTGCACGGCGGCGATGATCCCCGGCACGTCGTTCGGATCGAAAGTTCCGGCGCGGGCGCCCTCTCGGGCCGCGTTGGTGATCGTGATCGCGGCGTGAAACAGCCGACCCATATCCAACACCCCGAATGTGATCAGCAGCAGAACCGGGATTAGCAAAGATAGCTCCACGAGCTCTTGTCCACGGCTGGTAGAACGTCGCCAGGCGAACGGCGAGATGATCATGCGCCGGATAGCTCCAAATCGTTGCGACCGGATCCCACCGAATGAGGCAGGGGATGGCCTTCTTGATCTCTCGAGGCCATCCCCAACCACTCGATTGGTTCTCCCCAACTACGGGACCCAGGGACCGACCGCGCCAGCGATGGCGGTGTAGACGGCACTGAGGTTGCCGCCCAGCAGGGTCACTGCCGCGACCACCGCCAGGGCGATCAGACCGATCAGCAATGCATACTCGGCCGCGTCCTGCCCCCGTTCGTCTCGGGGTGTGTGCGTGGAAATCCACGCCCAGATGTGATGAAGCATTTCAATCCTCCTTGATTAGGGTTCTCTGCGGAGCCAGCTTGCGGGTATGCTCTCCATCTCCTCGTACCTCAATAACCGCCCTCCTTTCCTGACCTCGGAAGCCTGGGCAACTCACCAGACTCCGGGCACAAGCCTCCACGGCACCTGAACCTGATAGGCTCTGTACTCTGGGTCAGCGCAAAGCAGAGCCTCCTCCCCTCGAATGCGAAGCAACTGGCCGATCGCGAACGCGGCCCACACTGCTGCATTCCAGATTGATGCGTACCCCAGGCAGTATCCGCCTACCGTGAACATTTCAGCCGCATAGAGCGGATGCCGAACGACGCGATAAGCACCCCGCGAGACCAGCCCTCGATGCGCCGGCGCGATCCCAAAGGACCGGTTGAGACTTAGGATCGCCAGCAGCATCATCACAATGCCTCCGACCGCGATGAGCTCGCCTAACCTGGGAACCCCGACCTCAGCCGGTCTTAAGA
>CAYHSI010000292.1:0-2644 GCA_964359225.1 uncultured Anaerolineaceae bacterium | reverse complement strand
ACCCAGATCGACACCAAGGAGCAGGACATTGACGCGACGTAGATGGATCATCCTCGGGATTGCAGGTACTTTCGTAGTGGTGATTGGAATGGCCTTTCTGGCCGCCATCCTGCAGAGAGCCGGGGTCTCCCTACCGGCCGCGACCCCGATCCCGCCCCGGACCATTGCGGTCCTGGTAACAACCCACGACCTGCCGATCCGTGCCTTGCTGCAGCTGGAGGATCTCACGCTCCTCAGCGTCCCGGTCGAGCTTGCCCCGCTGGACGCGCTGAGCAATCTCGAATCGGCGGTGGGGCGAATCACCAAGATCCCACTGGTGGCGGGCGAGACGGTCGCCGCCCATCACCTGGCCGATCCGACCAACGTGAGCCATGATCTGGCCTTCATCATTGGCGACGACCAGGTCCTGATGGCCTTCCCAGCCACCGACCTGATGAGCCAGATCAACATCCTGCAACCAGGAGATTTCGTGGACATCCTGGCTTCCATCGAGCAGCCGGTGCTGCCCTCCCAGACCGGACCAGCCGAGGAGCAGGAACCCGACAAGGAGCTCTTCACCTTCAGCGCCTTACAGCGAATCGAAGTCTCCGCCATCGTGGTGGAGATTGTGCCGGCCCGCCGCGCCGGGACGGTAACGACCAGCGCGGCCCGCACTGACACCGGGGAGGTGGACGCCCAGCCCCAACCCACACCAACTCCCGAGCCGGCCGAGATCGTGCCGCAAGCTATCCTGCTCGCACTCTCCGCCCAGGATGCCCTGGTCCTAAAGCACATCAAGGACGCTGGTGGAGTGATCGACATCGTTCTGCGCGCCCCTACTGCTGAAGCGCGCTTTGAGTTGAGTCCGATCATGGCTGAGTACCTGCGGGATCGCTTTGAGTTGGTGATCTCACGTTAGGAAAAGCCGAAGGAATAGGAAGAGCCGAAGTGAAAGGAAGAGTGCGATGACCGAAACCACCAGCCCCACAGCCGTTATGGCCTTCGTTGAAGCTGGACCGACCCAGCAGCAGATCCGGACTGCCATTGCGTCGGATGACGAGTTCCGGCTCGTGTCCGAACAGCCGGGCATCACCAAAGCCGCCCAGAACGTCCGCAGCGCCATGCCGGAGATCATCCTGGTCGACCACCAGATTGGCGGCCAACCCTCTCTCGATCTGGTCGACGAGCTGTCCTTGCAGTTCCCAGAGATCCCCATCGTGGCCATGCTGGCAGAGGAGGACATTCTCCAGGCTCAGCAATTCATGCTCGCTGGAGTGCGGGCCTTTATGGTCAAGCCCTTCACCCAGGTCAGCCTGTTGAGCACTCTGCGCCGGATCCGCGAGCTGGAGGGCCGGCGCCAGTCCGCCCAGTCGGTTTCGCCCTCCGCAGCATCGGAGAAGACGGAACCCCTGCAGATCCTCACGGTATACAGCCCGCGCGGAGGAGTGGGCTGCTCGACCATCGCCATCAATCTGGCGGTGGCGCTTCACGAGCAGCTCGATGTGCGGGTGCTGTTGATGGAAGGCAAGATGCTCTTCGGTCACTTGGGCTTGATGCTTAACTTCCGGCCACAGAACACCATCGCCGATCT
The DNA here is from genome assembly GCA_964359225.1 of uncultured Anaerolineaceae bacterium. Classification (GTDB taxonomy): domain Bacteria; phylum Chloroflexota; class Anaerolineae; order Anaerolineales; family E44-bin32; genus JADFRG01. Next base: position 1,074 of record CAYHSI010000292.1, on the reverse strand, counting down.
TATCCCACACGCCGGCACGCTGGACGAGGGTCTGGTCGACGAAGTCATCAGCCAGCATGCCTCCGGGATTCACGTGCTGCTCGGTCCTGCTGATCTCAATGTTGCCCAGGGCATCCGGCCCGACGACCTGTACAACGTCATCAAGGCGGTAAGCCGGGTATACGACATCATCGTGATCGATGCCGGCAGTTTTCTCAACGACAGCACGGTCACCTTGATGGACTCCGCGGACCGGGTGCTGCTCGTGACCACACCCGATCTGGCCGCCCTGCACGATACCAGCCGGTTTATCCAACTCAGCGGTACGCTCGGCTTCCCGCCGGAAAAGGTGTTGACGGTGCTCAACCGGGCCGGCATGCAGGGCGGAGTCAAGAGCAGAGACATCGAATCCGCACTGCACCACGCCCTCTTTGCTCAGATCTCGGAAGGGAATGCGAACGTGATGCGGAGCCTCAACCGCGGCGTGCCGCTGCTCTACAGCTCGCCGCGCAATCCGATGAGCCGAGAGATCCGAACGCTTGCCGGGAAGCTGGTCGCGATGCGGCCGGCCGAGGCGGCCCGCCCCAACAACGACCGGCCGCGCAAGAAGACCAAGCCCCAAGCGCGGCTAAAGCGGAATGGCAATGGCAAGCCGGCCCATACCGAGCAGCACAATTCCGCCCTGCGGATGCTTGGCCATTAAGCCATGCCGATCGGAAATCTCAGCCTTTTCGTTTGTGGGTCTGTGATCCTGCTCGGGGCAGGCCTGCTGTTGTTAGCCTCCACCCGGTTTCTGGCAGGGGGCGATTCGCTGCAAGAGCGGGTGCAGGCTTATGCCACCCTCCCCGAACCCACGATCCAGGCAGATCACAGACGCTCAGAGCTGGCTCGCATGCGTCTGCGGCTCAACACCATGCTCTCGATGTTGAACTCCGAGCAGCTCGGCCTTCAGCTGATGCAGGCGAACTGGCGAATGACTGTCAGCGAGTTTGTGCTCCTTCGCATGGGGGTCACCATTGCTGCTCTGCTGCTCGGCTTTCTCTCCACTCGTTCGATGTTCTCTGGAGTGGGGCTGGCGTTGATCGCCTATCTGGT
>CAYHSI010000291.1:0-2648 GCA_964359225.1 uncultured Anaerolineaceae bacterium | reverse complement strand
CCCGGATTGCCGCCGAGGAGGACGAACGGATCCGGATGGGATTGCAGGACAGGGCCGTCTGTCGGGTCCTGCAAGAGACGACCCAGCGCTATCAATCCATCGATCTGCAGAACGAGGGGCTAGTCGTACGAAGTGAGACCGCGGACTACAACCTGGCCGATCTGAGCACCGGCGCCCGCGAGCAGGTGCTGCTGGCGCTGCGGATGGGATTCGCCAGCCGACTGGCCGGCGGTCAGCCACTCTTTATGCTGCTCGACGACGCCTTCCAGCACTCCGACTGGGAGCGCCGGGTGCGGCTGGTGGAGCAGGTGCTGAATATGGTCCAGGCCGGCTGGCAGGTCACCTACCTGACCATGGACGACCACCTGCGGGACCTGTTCGACACTGCCGCCAAGAAGGCGTTGGACGGCGAGTACCGCTTGCACACGATCGAGGTCTAACCCCATCCCCGACCGATGAGCCCGATCAAACGATTCCCCTTCACAGCAATCCTTGGCTGGTCGATGTCTCGCTATGACATGTTCTCGATCTGCAAGCGCAAGTACTTCTACCATTACTACGGCAAGTACGATCCCGAGGTGCCGATGCGCCTGATCCAGGAGCTTAAGGAGCTCAGCGCCGTCCCGCTGGCCACCGGCATCGCGGTGCACACCGTCATCCAGGTGCTGCTCAACCGACTGATGCGGACCAGCCAGGATATCGACCGCGAGCAGTTCTTCGATTTCGCTTTCCGCCGCACCAAGCAGCGGGCCGATTCAGAGTCCTTTCACGAGGTCTATTATCGGGAGCGGGAGGCGGTTGTGGTCGAGGACCTGTATCCCAAAGTGCAATCTTGCCTGGAGAACCTGCTGGAAAGTGACCGCTACCGCTGGCTGGTCGAGGAGGCAATTGCGACCCGCGACCGATGGGTCATTGAGCCGCCAGGCTATGGCGAGACCCGTATGGACGGGCTCAAGACCTACTTCAAGGTCGACTTTCTATTCCCGATCGGCGACCAGCTGCACATCCTCGACTGGAAGACCGGCAAACGGGACCCGGAGAAGCACCGCAAGCAGCTGGTCGGCTACTCGGCTTGGGCCTCCTACCATTTTGAGGTTGGCGTGGAGAAGGTCGTTCCGACCATCGCATACCTGGATCCGCAGTACGCGGAAGTTGAGGAGGTTTTCAATGCGTTCGACCTGGAACACTTCGCCATCCAGGTCCGCGCCGAGTCCGAGGAGATGCAGGAGTATTGCCGCGATGTCGAGCAGAACATCCCGGCCGAGAAATCGGAATTTCCGCTGATCGACGATCCACGCGTCTGCTCCCACTGCGAGTTCCGAGGGCTGTGTTTCCCCGATCAATATCCGATCCCCTGACGAGCGCTCAGGTTTGACCACCACCATCCTGCTCGCTCCGGCCGCCGGCGGCAAGACTCAGCGCCTGGTCGAGCTGCTGATTGGCGAAGCGGGTTCGATCCGGCCGCGCTGGGCGGTCCTGCCCGACCGCACACAGGTCACGGCTCTCCGTCGCCGTATCGCCGCCATGGGCGGCGCGCTCGGCGTGAGCGTTGGCACGTTCGGGGACCTGTTTCAGGAGATCCTGGCCCGTGCCGGACGGCCGGTGGCGGTCACGCCGGAGCCCGCCCGCCAACGCCTGCTCCGGCTTGGACTGCGGCAGCTCGAAGCCGACGGCCAGCTCCCGTTCTATCGACCGATCCTACGGACGCCGGGCTTCCTCGAGGTGGTCGGGGAGGCGATCGCTGAAATGAAGCGCGCCAGGCTTGAACCGCACACCGTGTCGCACCTGGCGAGCTCGCTTGCTCGCGGGCCGGAGCTGGCCGAGATGGCGCGCATCTTCACCGACTTTGAGACTCGGCTGGCGGGCATCCCGTGGACCGATCGCGAAGGCCTCAACGCGCTGGCGATCGAGGCGCTGCGCGAGCATCCAGGCCTGCTGGCCGACATGCCTCTGATCGCCGTCGACGGCTTTGATTCGTTTGAGGCCGCCCAATTGGAAGCTCTCGCGGCGCTGGCCGGCCAGGTCGAGCGGCTGATCGTTGCCTTGCCCGGCACCCTTGCAATGGAGCGCGCTGCCTACCGTCGCTTCGCCAAGGCCCTGGCCCGATTGCGGCAGGCACTGCCGGACGCGGCGATCGAAGAGCTCCGGCCCCCGGGCACGCTGCCTGAGCCGCTCATTCAGCTCGAGGCCTCCCTGTTCGAGAGGGAGCCCGGGCAGTTCGACTCGCAGGGGACGATCGAGATGATCGAGGCCCGCAGCCCGCCCGATGAGGCCCGCGAGGCGCTGCGATGGCTCAAGGCGCGGCTGGTGCGGGATCAGGTCGGGCCGGAGGACTGCGTGGTAATCGCGCCCGACTCGGCGCGCTACGGCCCGCTGCTGCGCCGCGCCGCGGCCGAGTTCGGTGTTCGGCTGCGATTCACCCACGGCGAATCGCTGGTCAAGGCCCCGTCCGTCTCGGCGCTGCTCGATTTGCTCGAGCTGAGCCGCTCGAACTGGTTGCGACGGCTTACCCTCCTGGCGATCCGATCGCCGTACTTCGATCTGACCATATGGGGGCTCAAGCCAGGCGACGCGTTGGCGCTGGACGCCGCCAGCCATGCCGGCCAGGTGGTCGAAGGCCTCGACCAGTGGGAGGAGGCGCTCTCTCG
>CAYHSI010000290.1:0-2681 GCA_964359225.1 uncultured Anaerolineaceae bacterium | reverse complement strand
GGGCCACCTCATCCATCTCGTGGCGCGGGCCATAGACAGAGCAGGAAACCTGGCGGCTGCAGATCGGAAGTTCTTCATCGAGCAGGAGTGTGGGCCAGGCAATACTCCACCGACAGCGGATGCCGGGGCCGACCAGAATGTAGAGTGTGCCACCTCGGCCGGAACTGTGGTCTTTTTGAATGGCACTGGATCTAGCGACGCCGACGGCGATCGACTTACCTTCGCCTGGTCAGCTCCTGGGGTTACCTTTGATGAAGCGAGCAGTTCCACACCTACAGCCACTTTCCCATTAGGAACGACTAACGTTACTCTGGTCGTCAACGATGGCCTTGTGGACTCTGCACCTGACACGGTGGATATCACTGTGCAGGACACCAGTCCACCAAGCGTTTCCGCCAAGTGGGTACCTCTCGATGTGGAAGAGGACGAAGGTAAGTTCATCTTGGAGTTTAGTGCCACCGATGTCTGTGATTCCGCCCCTCCAATCACAGGCGTCGTCGAAACCCCCCACCTTGACGGGCTCAAGATCAAACTGAAGACCGGATCCAAGGTGAAAATCGACTTCGATCTCGAAGACGGCAAAGTAAAGATCGAGGGCCCGGATCCCAAGGCCCTGTTGACACAACTAAGGGACTTAGGTGGTTTGTTGGTAGAAAGCGGTCTGCTAGTAAAGATTGAGCTTGAGGAAGCCGATGAAGGTGAGTTCGCATTCGAGATTGGGAAGGATGGAACACTAAAGATAAAAGCCCCCGGTGCGACCCTAATGGTGATCGCTGAGGACGCCTCGGGCAATGCCACGACCCTGCAAATCACCCCACAGTTTCCTGGGGAAGAAGATGACGAAGACGAACATGCTGACGAGGACGGGGAGGAAGATGGGAATCATGAAGAGCATGAAGACGAAGGGAAGGTCGACTAGAAGCTGCCTCGCCGAATATGCATGACGACATCAGCATATTGGGCAGGGCAATCCCACCCTTTTCATCTACTATCATGTTTTTCCTTCGGGCTGAGTTCGTCGTCAAACAACCATTGGATGTCCAAAAGGCCTGGCGAGACCTATTGCCTAAAAATGATCCAAAGAGCCGCAATGAGCCCAAGACTAAAACCGACGAGCAGCAGCACCAGATAAACCTCCATTGGGCAACCTCCTCGCCCGAGGATGGGCCACTCGCCGGTAGGATCATTCGGGTCGTGTAATCCCAAAGTGATAATGTCCGGTTCTGCCAAAGTAGAAATGTCCTCTGTGTTCATAGACTACCTGCTCATTGTCGGAGGGCAGGATGGTCAGAGAGGACAAGGTCTTCATGAGCGTGAAGGAGTTGCGGCAGGTGCATGTGATCCATCAGGTGATGGAGAAGCAGCTGACGCAAGTGGAAGCGGGAGAGGTGATCGGGCTTTCGGATCGGCAAGTGCGTCGGCTCCTGAAACGGGTACGGGGGGAAGGAGACCGAGGGCTGGTTCACCGGAGCCGGGGGCGGCCCTCGAATCGGGCGATTGCCGGGAAGGTCAAAGCGCGGGTGATGGCGGTCTATGGGACGACCTACGCGGATTTTGGGCCGACGTTGGCGTCGGAGAAGCTCTCCGAGCGGGAGGGGATCCGGATCAGCGATGAGACGTTGCGGGGATGGCTATTGGACGCCGGGGTCACGCATTTTCAGCGTCGGAAGCGTCCGCATCGGCAATGGCGGGAGCGCAAGCCCCATCGGGGCGAGATGATTCAGATGGACGGCTCCCATCACGCCTGGTTTGAAGCCCGGGGCCCGGCCTGTGTGCTGATGGCGTATATCGACGATGCGAGCAATCGGGTCTTTGCGCGGTGCTACGAGTACGAAGGGACGGTCCCCGCAATGGACAGCCTCAAGCACTACCTGAAACGCTACGGCCTCCCGCTCGCGGTCTACGCGGATAAGCACTCGACCTACAAGTCGCCGGCCGAGCCGACCCTCACCGAGCAGTTAGCGGGACAGGCGCCGATGAGCCAGTTTGAACGGGTTCTTTCGGAGCTGGGGATCGAAATGATCCACGCCCACTCCCCCCAGGCCAAGGGCCGGGTGGAGCGGTTGTTTAAAACCTTCCAAGATCGGCTGATCAAAGAGATGCGGCTGGCGGGGATTGCGACGATCGAAGAGGCCAACCGGTTCTTGGCGCGCTATCTGCCGATCTACAATCGGCGGTTTGCCATCCGACCCGTCCAGGCGGCGGATCTGCACCGGCCGATCCCCAAGGGTTTGGATCTGAAGGGGGTCTTGTGTATCAAGACCGAGCGGGCGTTGCGCAAGGATTTTACCGTGGTGCACAACCGGACCCGGTATCAGATCCGAGACAACCTCCGGGCCCAACGGGTGACGATCGAAGAGCGGCTGGACGGGTCGATGCGGATCACGCACCAGGGTCGGCCGCTGGCCTGGCAGGCCATTGGGTCTCGCCCCGTGAAGGTGGCGGAGCCGACACGCGTCTGTCGGCCCCGGCGGCCCGTCAAGCCGGCCCCGGATCATCCGTGGCGCGGCCCCCGGCTCCCGCACCGGCCAACACCGGCGCCCACCGATCACCCCAAACCGGACATTTCTACTTTGGTAGGAATAGGACATTTCTAAATTGGGTTGACATGAGGCAATTCGCGTTATGTTATAGACCAATGACAATGTCAGGTTAACAGTTCAATGAAAATGTCAGGTCGC
>CAYHSI010000289.1:0-2687 GCA_964359225.1 uncultured Anaerolineaceae bacterium | reverse complement strand
ATCCACCCTGGCAGGATCCGCCTCCAGTTCCGCCAACTGCTCGGGGGTGACCCGGAACGGGTAATAGCCGCGGCTTCCGACCCGCCGCTCCATCTCGCGGACCGCCTCCTCGCCGTCTAGGATGAACTCTTGCTGCAGCAGAGTGGCTTTGTAGGTTCCGTCGGGGAATTGGGTGATCGGAACCAGGGCCTTGCCGGTCATATCGCCGCCAAGGACCAGCACGTCGGCCCGATAGAACTTGGCCGCGTTCAGGAATTTGCGCCAGCAGACGTCAGAGCCATGGACGTCGGTGGCAAAGAAAAGGCGCGTCAACAGGCCTCCCCACAAGCCCCCGCCGGCGGGGAGCCATGAGTTGCCCTTCCCTTGAAGTCAAGCGTAATTCGATTCCGGAGAACGGTCAATCGGAGACGCTGGTTGCCGGCTCTGCTTCAGCGCCCAGTCTGATTGAGCTCGTGGAATGCCGCCCGGGAGTTTAAGTGGGGCGGTCGGGCTCAGCCTTCTCGCCCGCCGGTTGCGGCGAGAGCGGTCAAGCGCGCTGGAGGGTAAGCGGCCTCAAGTTCTGAGACCAGAGCCGCGGCCAGGGCCTCGGGTTCTCCCTCCCGTGCCTGCCAGTCGGAGGTGCGCCACCCCGCCAGGTAGCTGTCGCTGTCGGCCGCCCCGCTGCGCATGGCGGCCTCGTCGATGGCGGCCTGAAATCGGTCGCTCAGGGGCTTGGCAACCCGGCCCCCATCGTGGCGGATCTTGACCTGGGCCGGAACGTCCCGCCAGTAGACAACTTGGAAGGAAGAGCTCATCCCTGAAACCAGTCCAGCAACCGCCCCTCCAGCGCGCCGTAACCTACCTTGCGGGTCGTGAGCGGAAGTCCGAGGCAGGCCGCGGCTTGCTGCGCCCGGGCCACAAGTGCGGGGTCGTCTAGCTGGGCCAGGTAGACCATCCGGGTATAGTTGTGGAAATAGTCGTCCCGCAGTTCGGGATGACGGTCGAGCCCCAGACCCTCGATCACCAGATGATCGAAAGATCGCACCAGGTAATCGGTAAGGAAGAAAGTGCCGGGGGCCTCCGCCATCAGCTCATCAAACTCACGATTGGCGTACATCTCATAGCAGTGCGGACCGGCCACTCGCTCCACACCCTCTCGCTCCAAAACCCGATCGAGCAGGCCGCCGGTCCCGCAATCCCCATACACGACCAGCACCCGCTCGTACGTCGAGCGGGCTTCCCGAATCCGCGCCAGCACCGCCGCCGGAATCCGATCCGGCCGGTTGTGCAGCAGCGCCGGAACACCCAGGACGTCTGCCTCCCACCCATGCTTGTCCCGCAGGGCCAGGACCTCGCGGGCGAGGGCGCCGCACGCAATCAAGGCGGTTCGGGTCAAGCCGGACCCTCCGCCGGGGTGAGCACCCGCGGGTGGCGAAACTCGCTCAAGGCGGTAGCCATCGCCCGCAGATGCTCAGGCGTGCTGCCGCAGCAGGCTCCGACTACCGCCGCGCCGGCCTCAACTGCTCGCCTCAGATAGTCCGCCATGCTCTCTGGCGTGGCATCGTAGCAGGCCCTTCCGTGGACCAGCTCTGGCATTCCCGCATTCCCTTTGGCGACCAGCACCGTTTCAGGAGAAATGGCCCGCATCTTGGCGACGACCTGCAAAACCTCCTCCGGTCCGTTGCCGCAATTCCCGCCCACTGCGGTCGCTCCCCAGGAGTGCAGGCTCTGCACAGCATCCTCCGGCTTCACCCCCATCATCGTACGCCCGTGGGTATCGAAGCTCATCGTGGTCACGACCGCCAGCTCCGGTGCCACCTGCCGCACGCCCTCCAGCGCCGCTCGCATCTCCTCCAGATCCGACATGGTTTCGATCCAGATCAGATCGACGCCTGCAGCCGCCAGCGCTCCGGCCTGCTCCGCGAAGCCGGCGACCGCATCCGCGAACTCCAGGTCGCCCAGCGGGGTGAGCAACGAGCCACTCGGGCCGATATCACCGGCAACCAGCGCCGGGCGCCCGGCCGCGGCGACCGCGGCAAGCAGGATCTCGGCCCCCGCCCGATTAAGCTCGGCGACCCGATCCTGCAGCCCGTGCAGCGCCAGGCGAAAGCGGTTGGCCCCGAAGGTGTTGGTGAGCAGCACCTGGGAGCCGGCCGACAGGTAGGCCGCGTGCACGGATCGCACTCGATCCGGCTGCTCGAGGTTCCAGCGTTCCGGAGCCTCGCCGGATTCCAGGCCGGTATCAAACAGCATGGTCCCCATCGCGCCGTCGGCCAGCAGCACGCCCCCCGCCTCATCCAGGAATCTGAGACAGCTCTGACTATTCATTGAACGGACAGCTCGCCGCGCTTGATGGCCATCAGCTGCTTAGCGGTCACCACCGCGATCGCGGCGTCTCGACAGTAGGCATCGGCCTCGATTTCTTCGGCAAACGCGGCGTTGAGCGGCGCGCCGCCGACCAGCACGATCAGTTGATCCCGGATCCCGGCTTCCTTCAATGCCCGGATCACGATCCCCATGTAGGGCATTGTCGTGGTGAGCAGGGCGCTCATTCCCAAGATGTCCGGCTTATGTTCTTCGATAGCAGCCATGAACTTGGTGATGTCGTTGTTCACTCCGAGGTTGACGACCTTGAACCCCGCCCCCTCCATCATCATCGCCACCAGGTTCTTACCGATGTCGTGGATGTCGCCCTTCACCGTGCCGAT
>CAYHSI010000288.1:0-2709 GCA_964359225.1 uncultured Anaerolineaceae bacterium | reverse complement strand
GGGGCTTGGCCCGGTCGAGCTATTCACACCGCGCCCCAAGCCGTGTTGTAATCATCTAGAGTCCCCGACCTGATGCATAGGGCCCTCCACCCACGCCTATTCCTTCCCGCACTTGTGGCTCTTCTCAGCGCAGCCGCCCTGGGCGGCTGTTCTATATTGCCTTCTGAACATATAGCGCCGCCGGCCTCGATCATCCTTTCGCTCCCGGAGCCTGCGGCTCCCCCGTCGGTCGCGGTACTCAGCGCACCCTTGGACCCGGCGGTTCCCCCCGCGGTCGACCCTCCCGGCCTGTTGGCCCGTCTCAACTGGAACGATGAATTCGGCGAGCGAACTATCGTATTCGACACACCCAGCGGAACAGTCAAGCTGCGCCAGGTCGGAGCCGGTTCGCTGATGCTGAAATTCGGGGACACCGTGGTCCACGTGAATCCGTGGTCGAAGGCCGGTGAGTACGAGACCCTGCCCAAGGCCGACCAGATCTGGATCACCGATCCGTCGCCCGAGCATCTCGACCTGCACGCGATCCGGGCCGTCTCCACGGATTCCACCCAGCTGATCGTGGATGCGATGACTGCCCGACAACTGCAGGGACTGCTCTCCTTCGTTCCTCTGCTGGGTGGGGTTGAGATCGCAGTTGACGATATCGAGCTCATGGCGCTGCCCGCCTTTCGGGCCGGGATGTCGCCGGATGGGCCGCAGTTGGATCCGAGCAACAGTTATCTGGCCACCTTTGGCGAGTTCCGCCTCTTTCTGGCCGCCCAAGCCCACTTCGTCCCCGGCATCCAGGGGATCGAGCCGGTGGATGTCGCCCTGCTCAGCATCGATGATCTCAACTCGCTCTCTTCGGAACAGGCGGCCGAGATCACCCGGGCCCTGGACCCCGTTGCAGTGTTTCCTTACCAGTACGGCGACGACGACCCCGCCAAACTTGCCGACCTGTTGTCTGATTCCACGACCATGGTGCTCCCCCTCAACGCCTCTGAGCCCTTGGGGCCGCAGCCGATCGGGACTCCACCGGATCGGGACCTGGTCATCAGCGGGCTGTATCTTGAGAGCCAGGAACCCGACCCCGCCTTGCTGGCCAGTCTGTTCGACGCGCACGAGCAGGCGAATCCCCTGCGGTTGCCTGACCTGATGACCCTGCCACCTTCTTCGCTCTACATCACCCGCGACAGTTCCAGCGACACCAACTTGCTCCGCCTGACCAACTCGGTTTGGAATGCCGGCTACGGGCCGCTCGAGCTTTGGGGCCGGGTGGTCGGGGATGGCAGCACACACGCGGTTGTCCAGCGGATCTTTCAGTCGGACGGTAGCTACCAGGAACGGACGATGGGGGAATTCGTATTTCACCCCGGCCACAACCACTGGCATTTGGAAAGCTTCTCGCTCTACGAACTCTGGTCGCTGAGCGAGAGTGGTACTCTCGACCAGGTTGCGGCGACCAGCGACAAGGTCAGCTACTGCCTGCGTGACATCCACCGCAATCCACATCCCCGTCAGGCCGCTCGGATGGGCTATGGAACCTGCACCTACGGTCGCCAGGGTCTTTCGGTCGGCTGGGTGGACGTGTACGACCACTACCTGCCGGGGCAGTCGATTGACATCAGCGGCCTGCCGGACGGGGTGTATGCCCTGATCTCCACCGCGGATCCCGACAACCTGATCCAGGAATCGGACGAGACCAACAACGCGGCGGTGGTCTATCTGAAAATCGAGGGTCAGCGGGTCTCGATCCTGGATCGGCCTCTCTCACTGCAATCGTAGGTTCTCCGGCTCATCTTCCGCAGGTAAACGGCCGATGAGGTCAACTCCCGTTCACCGCGCCTTCCCTTAGGGTCGGTTTTACAGCCCGGTTACACCAACCTGATTGGGATACAACGGCTGGCTCCGAGAATGGGGGCATGTCAGGCCCATTCTCACGGCGGGAATTCCTTCGAATCTCCGGCCTCTCGGGGGTGCTGACGGCCCTCGCAGCCTGCAACCCGCTGGGCACCGCCCCCGAGAGCACCGCCGCTTCGCTGACTACGGGCAGCATGCCCACTCCAACCGGCCTCCCCGTCCGCGACGGTGAGGATCTGCTCCTGCACACGCTGCGGCGCACGACCTTTGGCCCAACCGCCCAAGAGTTGACGGAGGCTCGCCAGATCGGCCTGGAGGGTTGGCTCGAGCAGCAACTGACGCCCGTAGCGCTCGATCTGAGTGAAGTCGAGCAGCGCTTGGCCGACTTCTCCACCCTCAAGCTCTCGCCGACCGAACTGCTCGGTCTGGATCAAAACGGGCTGGTCGCCCGCGAGCTCATTGCGGCCACGCTTACCCGACAGATCTTCAGCCCGGCCCAACTCTACGAAGGGATGGTCGATTTCTGGACCAACCACTTCAACATCCACGCCTTCTCCCAGCCAGTACTCTTCTTAAAGGGACAGGACGACCGAGAGGTCATCCGCCCCCACGCGCTGGGTAAGTTCCCCGATCTGCTGCGAGCCTCGGCCCACAGCCCGGCCATGCTGGTCTACCTAGACAATGCTCGCTCGCAGCAGCCCAGTCCAAATGAGAACTACGCCCGCGAGCTGCTCGAGCTGCACAGCCTCGGGGTGGACGGCGGCTACACCCATACAGACATTGAAGCCGTGGCCCGGGCGTTCACCGGCTGGACGGTGGGCACCTTCCGGCGATCCGGGGAACAGGCCGGGCAGTTCGTCTACCGGCCGG
>CAYHSI010000287.1:0-2720 GCA_964359225.1 uncultured Anaerolineaceae bacterium | reverse complement strand
CACTGCCTTCGAAGCGCTGCGGCCGGGCGCCAAGTGCTCCGACGCGGACCGGGCGGTCCGCGCCTACTTCAAGAAACACCAGTTAGAGCCCTACTGGAAGCATCACTCCGGCCACGCGATCGGGATCCGTTATCACGAAGGCCCGTTCCTGGATTCCGGCGACCACACCGAGCTGAAACCCGGGATGGTGTTCACGGTGGAACCCGGCCTGTATGTCCCGGAGTTGGGTGGGTTCCGCCACTCGGATACCGTCGTGGTGGTTGAAGACGGAATCGAAATCCTCACCTACTATCCGCGGGAGCTGGAAGCCCTGACCCTGCCGGCGTAGCCCAGGCATGAGCTGGCACGGCGCATGCTGGCAATTGAACCACCTACGAAATCACCTTGCGTAAGGCCTGGGTCTATATACTCCGATGCTCTGACGGATCCTATTACACGGGACACACTACCGATCTGCCTGTTCGGATTAGACAGCATCAGGCGGGGATTGGAAGCCGCTACACCCGAGCTCACCTCCCCGTGAAACTCGTATTCTCACAAGAATTTCCCGACGCTCATGAAGCGTTTCTCCGGGAAAGGCAGGTCAAAGGTTGGCCCCGAAGGAAGAAACAGGCATTGATTCGAGGCGATCACAAAGCACAAATCGAGTTGTCTAGGAATCGGCAGGAAACTCGGCAGTAGGCGGTCCTCCTTCGATCGTTCGGCAGCCTCAGGATCCTGGAGGCTCACGATGACTGCCCCGCCCTGACCTGGTCAAGGCAGGCTCGCTTACGTGACCGATGGCCCCTTGAAGGGGCCATTGCATCCCTGTTATAGGTCGGGCGGGCTGCCATGGTTGGCGAATCACGGTTTCGCTCCCTTTGGATTCTCTCCCAATCCGCTGTTTTCCCCACTAGGAGGCCGTCTAGGCACGTTTCGTGCTCTTGGGAAGTGGCTTGAACCGCGCAATTCTGCCGCTATTGGTCGCGGTCGCCGCCGGCGCTTGGTCGGCTGCCGCCGCGGCAGAGTCAGCCCGTGTGGAAGGGAGAGTGTCGGATTCCGGCGACGGGGCGCCCATCGCAGGGGCGGTGATCTCGATCCCCAGCCTCGAACTGTCCAGCGTCTCCGATGCGGATGGCAAGTTTCGGTTCTTCGGAATTGGGATCGACGGTGAATCGCTCTCGACCACAATCACGGCTGCCGCGGCGGGCTACGGGGATTGGACCCTGCAAGGCGTCCGACTGATTCCCGGCGATACTCTCATCCTCGAAATCCAACTCGGCCCTTCCCCTACCTTGATCTTGGTCCCGAAGCCGCGTGGGGAGATTCCGGCCTTCCCGGCGCTCCAGCTCACACAAGGCTTCCAGGGTGGCGCGGGGCTTTCCCAGCTTGAGCTGCCTCTCCCGGCCAGCATTCGGGTGCGGGTCACCGGCTATCCATACTGCGACACGACCCGTCCCTACACGGTCGAAACCCTCGACTTCAAGCAGTATGTCAAACACGTGTTGCCGAACGAGTGGGTGGCCAATTGGCCCTGGGAGTCGATTCGGGCCGGGGGCATGGCGGTAAAGATGTACGCCTGGTCGTACATCGCGGTGGGCGGCAAGTGGCCGGACGCCGACGTGTACGACAGCACCTGCGACCAGGTCTACAACCCGGCCTACAGCTACGCCAGCACCAACCAGGCGGTCGAGGACACCTGGAACTGGCGCCTGACCCGTGGCGATCAGCTCTTGCGAACGTTCTACCGCGCCTACTACAGTCAGTGCCAGTCGGCCAAGCTGGCAGGCAACTGCATGGGCCAGGTCGAATCGCGTGAGATGGCCTACGATGCGATGACCTGGGACGAAATTCTGTTCGCCTTCTACAACAATGCGGCGTTGAGCCCGGTCTGGAATCCCCCGGGCGGGTTCTCGCTGCGCTTCCAGGGGAATGGCTATGGAGATCTGGACCGGGTGAAGATCCGGATTGATCCGCCCGTTCCGGCCGACATTGGTGGGGAGGACTTCACTCTGGAATGGTGGATGAAGGTCGTCCCCGCTGAGAACGACGCGCCAGACTGCACGCCCGGCGGGGACAACTGGTTCTACGGGAATACCGTCTTCGACCGCGACGTTTTTGGCGAGGGAGACCTGGGCGACTACGGAATCTCGCTCGCCGGTGGGCGAATTGCTTTCGGCGTGGGACGCGGATCTACCCGGGAAACGATCTGTGGGGCAACCGACCTGCAGGACGGCGCCTGGCACCACATCGCGGTGACCCGAAACCTGACCGGAGAGATGCGAGTTTTCGTCGATGGCCAGATCGATGGCACCGGGACTGGCCCGGCGGGTGATATCCGTTATCGCGACGGCCGGACGACCAGCTACCCGAACGACCCCTATCTGGTCATCGGGGCTGAGAAGAATGACCTCAACAACGCGCTCTACCCCTCCTTTAGCGGCTGGCTGGACGAGATTCGATTGTCCAACTCGCTGCGCTACACGGCCGACTTCTCGCCACCGCTGAGTCGGTTTACGGCTGATGTGAACACGGTCGCTCTGTACCATATGGACGAGGGATTTGGAAACACGATCGGCGATTCATCCGGTGCGGTCGGCGGCCCGAGCCATGGGGTGCGCAAGTACGGCGGGGTGATCAACGGGCCGGAGTGGACCGACGACACGGTCTGGTACGTGCCTCCCCCAACCCCCACCCCGACCGCGACCCCGACCGCTTCGCCGACCTACACCGCGACAGCG
>CAYHSI010000286.1:0-2739 GCA_964359225.1 uncultured Anaerolineaceae bacterium | reverse complement strand
CTCGCTTGTTCAGCTCGGCCAGGACCGAGTCGGTGACCGAGTTGCGTTCGTCTGAACCCACCGAAATCTTCATGTGAGGCTGACTGAGGGATTTTATCTTAAGGCGCGCGGTCGATCACGGCCAGAACCGGCAGATGATCGGAAGCCAGAGTTTGGACAACCTCCACCCGGACCGCGACCAGATCAGCAGTGTGCCAGATCCAGTCGATCCGCTTATCAGGACCGGCCGCCGGCCACGTGAACCCGTCGCCCCCGTCGGTCTCAAGCCAGGAGTCGATCAGCCCCGCGGCGTAGAGCAGCCTCATTTCCTCCCAATCCGGCTCGGCGTTGAGATCGCCCAGCAGAACGGTGAGCGGGCGCCCACCCCAGAGGTCCAGGAGGACCGGAACCTCCTTCAGCCGGATGTGATGGTCCGCTTCGACGTGGTGCAGGTGGGTTGCGATCAGGAACAAAGGTGTCTCGCCTCCAAGATCGATCTCGGCCCACAGATAGCCCCGGGATATCAGCGCATCCTCATCCGGCAGCGCACCCTGCCCGTGCTGGAGGATGGGAAAGCGCGAGAGGATCGCGTTGCCCCAGATGGGTTCCTCCTCTCCGTGGAAGAGGAAGGGCATGTTCAACCGGCGGGAGAGCCAGCTCGCCAAGTCGGTCCCCCCATCCAGCAAGCGAACCCGGGAGACTTCCTGCAAGGCGACGATATCCGTGCCGCTGTCTTCGATGACTTTCGCGATCGCTTCCGGGTCGTGCCGCCCGGCGCTGCCGAAGCCGGAATGAATATTGAAGGTCATCACCCGCAGTGGCCGGTCTGGCGGAGGGACCGGCTGAGGCTGCGGCCCTTGGATCATTCCGACGACGAGCGGCACGGTCAGGAGGACGCCAGCCATCCAGAAGGGAGCGAGTTCGGAGGGTGTGGCGACCGGCTGGTGCCGCCGGCTGGCGATCACATAGAGCACTCCCAAGAAGGCGGCGCCGGAAGGAACGATCGCCTCCCGAGGGAAGGGAAGCGTCAGGTCCAAGGCGATGTAATAGGCGAAGGCGAGGGTCAGGAAGAGCAGCATCCCTAAGGGCAGCGCCAGGCCGGTCCGTCCCAGGCCTGGCCGGTCTGCCGTCGCGGCCCGAGTCGAGACCAACCCCCATCCCCAGCCCATCAGCAGCTGGCTGACCAGAGCTGACAGAATGAAAATGGGCCCGGGGCCGGCTGCACTGGCGGTGCCAAGGGTTAGCAAAACCGCTGCCAGCACCGCCAGCGGCAGTCGAAAGCTGCTTGGATGGGAGAGGCCCCACCATACTCCAACCACCGCCATGAGGTTGCCAAGCATGACCAGGAAGAATCCAAGCGGCGAGGGGACCCCGGCCACCTCTTCGAGCCAACCCGAGCTCTGGAAAATCAGGAGCTGAAGCAAGAGGTAGGGGCCGATCGCGAGCAGGGGCAGGGCGTTGCTCCAGCTGGTCTCAGTGGACGCCTGCGGATCTGGAAGCGGGCTATCTAAGAGCGCCCAGATGACCAGCAGCGCAAGCAGCAGCGTGGTGAGCAGCGGGATGGCGCCAGCATGCCAAGTGAGATCGAGCGTGCCGGCTGCTCCGTGCAGTGCAATGTCGAATGCCAGCCCAAGGGTCAGCCCGTATGCCCAACCCGCTGCGGCCGGCTGCCCGGTGGCTTTGAGGGTCCCGAAGAAGACGGGCAGGAACAGGACGAAGGCCGCCACTCCCGCCATGCTCAGCCAGAGATCTATTTCAGGATTGGTGATGATCTGTTCGGCCAGCCGCAAAACTGCCACGCCGCCGGCGGTCAACCAGAGCGCGGATCGAGCCCCAACCAGTCGCCAAATCACCGGTGCGAGAAGTCCAACCAGGAAAGTGCCGAAGGCGTAAGGGACTAGGCTCAGTGAAGGGTAACCAACTGTGTCGCGCAGGTACCAGGCCAGACTGGGGATAAAGACTGGCAGCAGCTGCAGGCCCATCGAGATGGTAACTACCGGAAGGACCCACCTACGCAGGCTGGACATGTCGCCGTTCCTCCTTCTTGAGCAGTGCGATTATAGACCGCGACCGGCAGGAAGGACGTTTATGTCATAATACATGCCCGTTTTTAGGAGCCTCCCGGTGCGTTTTCGGACCGTCTGCGTGCTCGGATTGGGCTACATCGGTCTGCCGACCGCCAGCTCCTTCGCGACCCATGGCTTGCGGGTGCATGGGGTAGACACTGACCCGCAAGTGTTGCAGGAGCTGCGGGAAGGGGGGATTCGGAATCGAGAAGCCGGTCTCCAAGAGTTGGCCAGGGTGGCGTTGGCTTCCGGGAATTTTGAGGTCAGCGAACGGCCCGCCGAGGCCGAGGCCTTTGTGATCGCGGTCCCGACTCCGGTCCGGCGCGACCGGCGGGCCGATCTGCGGCATGTTGAGGCGGCTGCTGAAGCGATTGTGCCTCACTTGCGCCCCGGCAACCTGGTGATGTTGGAGTCCACCTGCCCACCGGGAACGACTCTGGGTACGGTGGGTCCTATTCTGGAGAGGTCCGGGCTCAAGGCCGGGGCAGAATTTCTGCTGGCCTACACCCCTGAACGGGCGTTGCCCGGGAAACTCCTGCAGGAGCTGGTTGAGAACGCCCGGGTGATTGGTGGAATCGACCGCCCATCGGCGGAAGCGGGGAGCGAACTGTATCGAACTTTCGTGACGGGCGAGATTCTGTTGACCGATGCCACGACGGCCGAGATGGTCAAACTGATGGAGAACACGTACCGG
>CAYHSI010000285.1:0-2744 GCA_964359225.1 uncultured Anaerolineaceae bacterium | reverse complement strand
CCCAGTTGGTGCTCAGTTCGCCCCGACTCGATCGGCTGCGCTCCGGCATCCAGCGCGCCGCAGCGGGTCGCCGGCTTGGCGCCCAACTCTCGCTGGTCGCCGCAACGACCTACGCGCTGCTGTTGACCGGCTCTGCCGTCACCCGCTCGGGCGCCTCGCTGGCCTGCCTCTCGTTTCCGCAGTGCGGAGCCGCGGACCCGGTCAGCCAGCAGCTGATTGATATCCACATGCTGCACCGTTTCATGGCTCTGGCGGTGTTGATCGTGAGCGGCTGGATGATCGGCACGCTGCTCTCCAGCAACCGGCACGCCGCCGTCCGCAGCTATGCCTACCTGCTCATCGGCCTGCTGGCCGTGCAGACGGGGCTCGGCATTGCCAACGTTCTGCTGCTGCTGCCGATGTGGTCCCGGGTACTTCATCTGACTCTGGCGGCGGTATTCTG
This sequence comes from uncultured Anaerolineaceae bacterium, assembly GCA_964359225.1. Lineage (GTDB taxonomy): Bacteria > Chloroflexota > Anaerolineae > Anaerolineales > E44-bin32 > JADFRG01. The sequence goes on along the minus strand of CAYHSI010000285.1, from coordinate 2,302 downwards.
GAGCGCGGTGGTGCTGCTGTGGGCCGCCAAGCTCTCCGGCCCCGCCAGCCCGCCGAGCCAAGTTGAACGCGCAGCGTGAGACTCACACCACTCGCTCGCCCCAAACGCTTCCCGCTGAGATGGGTCATCATCCCGTTGGCGATCGGTGTGTTAGCGATCTCGGCCTTCAAGCTCCCGTTTGTCCAGGAGAAGCTGGTCCCGCGGATTTCCGAGCTGCGGGCCCGCATCACCTACGCCCTCGCCCCGCCGGGTGAAGCGGTCTTTACTCCCAACCCCACCCTGGCTGCCATGGTGGATGCCACCCTGGCCGCGTTCGCGACTCCCGCGCCTCCTCAGGCGCCGACTAGCGATCCCACTGCCGATCCTGGCCAAGCCTCAACCCCTACCCTGATCCCGACCAGTATTCCCTCCCGCCTCCTGCTCACCGGCATCCGGCACGAATACCAGGGGTGGAACAACTGCGGCCCGGCGACCCTGGCAATGGCCCTCTCTTTCTGGGGCTGGATCGGAGACCAGCGCCCGGTGGCCGAGTACACCAAGCCCAACCCGCGGGACAAGAATGTGATGCCTTATGAGTTGGCCGACTTCGTCCGCGAACAGACCGACCTTGAGGTGGTGGTGCGGATGGGAGGCGATCTCCCGCTGTTGAAGAGTCTGATCGCGGCCGGCTTTCCAGTGATGATTGAGAAAGGGCTTGTGGTGCCCGATGTGGACGGCTGGATGGGACACTACGAGCTGCTGGCCGGTTACGATGAGTCTGCGGGCATCTTCAATGCGTACGATTCCTACGAGGGCGATTTCAGCGGGGGCCAGACCCTGCCGGTCAGCTACCAGACGGTCGAAACGTACTGGCGCCACTTCAACCACACCTACCTGATCATCTATCCGCCGGAGCGCGGCCGCGAGCTGTTCTCCATGCTCGGCGCCGACGCCGACGAGCAGGCCAATATCCGCCGCGCCGCCGAGCGGGCCTCGGAGGAGATCTTCCGCACCACGGGCCGCGATCTATTCTTTGCCTGGTTCAACCGCGGGACGAACCTGATGCTGCTGCAGGATTACGCTGGGGCCGCCACCGCCTACGATCAGGCCTTTCAGGTGTACGCCGAGCTGGACTCGGAAGTACGGCCATGGCGAGTGATGTGGTATGAGACCGGACCGTACTTCGCCTACTTCTATACCGGCCGCTACTGGGACGTGATCGGTCTGGCGACCCAGACCCTGGACAACATGAGCGAACCGGTCCTGGAAGAGAGCTACTACTGGCGCGGTCTGGCCAAGGAGGCGCTGGGCGATGTGGCCGGCGCGATCGCCGATTACCAGACCAGTCTTGAGCATCACCCCGGTTTTGGACCGGCGCTCAGCCAACTTGTCCGCCTCGGCGCCGCTCCATAAGCCGGGAGTACCCTCTGGCAGGGCAGTTTGCACTTCACGTCGATAATGTCCTTTGCCCGGCCCAAAGTTGATCCGGGCCCACGCCTGAACCTGTTGCCTTCGCGATGAACCGCCGCTCCATTCCGGTCGCCCGCTCCACGTTGATCGTGATGGGCGGCATGTTGGCTTCGATGGCGATGGGGCTGGTGCGCCAGCGGGTCATCGCCGCTCGGTTTGGCACCGGCGCCGAGCTCGATGCCTATACCGCCGCCAACGGGCTGCCGGAGCTCTTGTTCACGATGCTGGCCGGTGGCGCATTGACCTTCGCCTTCATCCCGATCTACAGCGAATTCCTGACCGGCGACGATCGTTCGGACGGCAACCGCCTGGTCAGCCAGGTGATCAACTCGGTCTTCTTATTGGCCGTTGGGGTCTCGCTGCTCGCCGCGTGGGCCGCCCCGACCCTGGTCAGTGCGCCCTGGGGTCTCGGGCCCCACTTCCCCATCGAGGTTCAGCGATTGACCGCCGACCTGATGCGGGTACTGCTGCTGTCGACGATCCTTTTTGCAATCAGCAGCATCCTGAGCGGCGTACTGCACGCCCACCAGCACTTCCTGCTGCCGGCAGTCTCTCCGATCGTCTACAGCCTGGGGGTGATCTTCGGCGCGCTGGCGTTGTCCCCCTCTCTAGGGATCCTGGGGCTCGGCTGGGGAGCCGTGGCCGGCGCGGCGCTCCACCTGGGAGTCCAGCTGCCCGGACTGATCCGCTATCGGGTGCGCTGGTCACCAGGCTTGGGCTGGGCCGACCCCGCCCTGCGCCGGGTGGCCGTCCTAATGGCCCCCCGAGTGGTGGACCTGATGATGGCCCGGGCCAGCATCGACTGGCTCAACGCCAACCTGGGGTCAGGGCTCGGCGAGGGGCGGCTCTCCGC
>CAYHSI010000284.1:0-2767 GCA_964359225.1 uncultured Anaerolineaceae bacterium | reverse complement strand
AGCTGATCTCGTCGATCACCCGCTCGTCGGGTGCCAACAGGCGCACGGTGTCGCCTGTGTCATTCAGGGAGATCTTGGTCTGAGTGCGGAAGAAGACCGCGTAGCCCTTGGCGGGAATGGTGACTCCTGGAAGGTCGAAGGGGCTCGATCCGCCGCCGGAACCGTCGTCCAGCCACCAGCCCTTCAGGTACACGTCCATCCGCCCCGGGTTGTACAGTTCGATGAACTCATCGGCGGTGGTTACCCCGCCGGTCCCCTCCCAGTCATGGCGCGGGCGAATCAGCACCTCATTGATGACGATCCGGCTTGGGATTCCGGTTGGAGTCGGCGTTGCGAAGAAGAGCGAGTTGGCTTGCCGCGGTGTCCCCCGAATCGGGTTTCCGCCTGCATCCAGCCCGTTCCCAAAGTATCCCGAGAAGGTCGCCCAGTCTCCGGGGAGGTCGGTCCCGCCTCGCCGCTCCATGCTGGCGCGCGAATCAGACTCCCCAGCCGGCCAGCCCCCGCCGCCCGAATTGGCAGTGTCGACGATCTCCCCGGCCGGCCCGATCAGCTCCAGTTGCTCGCCGGTGTTTCGCAGCGAGCCGGTATAGATCTTGTCGGCGCCCAGGTCGGAGATGGTTGTGTCGTCCGTCCGCTCCAGCAGGTAATAGCTGTACCCCGGGAGGCTGCCGGCGAGGGAGACGTTGATGTCGCTGCCGTCGCTTAGTCGCCAATCCGTTAGGTCGATCGGGTCAGCACGCGGATTGTGAAGTTCGATCCACTCGTCGTTTGCCGAAGCGAACGTTCCGGCCCAGGCGATCTCGTTGATCAGGACCGCCTGCGGAGCGAAGGGTGTCGGCGGAGTTGGGGATGCGCTGGGGGTTGGTGTTTCCGAAGGCGTCGGGGTTGGGGTGGTCGTTAGAGTTGCGGTCACGGTTGGATTCGGATCGACGGCGGTCGCTGTCGGGGAATCGCCGGGGGTTGGCGAGGGCGGCGGATCTTCAGGCGTGAGGCTGGGGGTCGGACTGGGCGTCGGGGTCGAGGTTGGATCCGATGGGCTGGGCGTGTTAGTGGCGGAGGCCGTCGGTGGTCCTGGGTCGAGAGTCGGTATTTCAGAGGTCTCGCTGGGAGATTCGGCGCGGAACAAGTGCTGGCCTGCCGCAGGTCCATCCTGGGCAAACATGAAGACGACGATTCCCAAGACCGCGCCGACCTGCCTGAGCATTTGGGCCGGCCAAGGGGTCCTCAACGCATCCCTACTTTCCAGGTTTGGAGGGGGTAGTACTAGAGTACCATAGTTCCTCGGCTTGTTCGCCGGCGGCCCTCCGTGGCTCGCGGTCGGATTCGCAAGGATAGCCACCCCATAGGCGACCGGTTAGAATGAGGTCGGGAGTTCCGAACAGGAGAGGATCGATGGACTTCGTGCAGGCTTTTACGTTTCCGTTTCAAGACCAGGACTGGATCAAGAAGCTCGCGATCACAGGCCTGATCTCGCTAATTCCGATCGTCGGCGGGATTGCGGTTCTTGGTTGGTCTTTGGAAGTCGCCCGGCGGGTCATCCGTTCCGAGGCGCCGATCCTGCCAGACTGGAGCAACTTCGGGGGGAACTTCAGTCTGGGAATCAAGGGCACCGTCATCTCGGTGGTGCTGTCGATTCCGTTGATCGTGCTCTATTTACCGGTTGGGGTGCTGCCCCTCATTTTTGACGAGAATGAAGTCGCAACGGTGCTCACGATCGTCTCGATCTGCACCGGATGCCTAGCGCTGCTCTACTCACTGGTGGTGATGTTTACGCTGCCGGCCGCCTTCGGTCAGCTGGCCGCCACCGACAGCCTCGCTGAAGCGTTCAAGGTCGGCCGGCTGCTGAGCCTGATTCGCGCCGCACCCGCCGCTCACCTCATCGTGATCCTTGGGCTGCTCGTCTCCGGAATCGTGTCTGGGCTAGGTGTGATCGCCTGTGTAATTGGGGTGTTGTTTACCCTCGCCTACTCGTTCGCCGCCAATGGTCATCTGTACGGGCAGGCGCACGTCGAAGCTGCCAAGGCTGCGGGGGCTTGAAGCCGTCGTCAGTCTCCGGCTGGAGCAGTCTCCGGATTTTGAGAGGGCTGTCCGACGCAGGACAGCCCTTTTGTATGGACAGGCATGTCCTGGCACGTTCGTGATCTGCTCGGAGTCCGGCTCCAAACTCAGCGACCCGGACTGCCGGCGGACGGACCCCTGACCCCGGCGCTGCGGGGGATGGCGGAGGCCGGCCCCGGCGGAGAACCGATTTCGCTCGCCGGTTCGGAGCTGGCCGGTTTGGTCGTCACGCTCACGATACGGGTCGCCTTCCTTCCCACCGGCGGCAGCGGCGCCACGCCCTGGCGGAACTGGCTGGTGCTTGACACCAGCTACCGCGGGCCGGGACAGGCCAGCTCACCCGCTCGAGTCGGGCTGGTGGCCCACGAGCTCACCCACGTCCTTCAGCGAGAGTTGGGTGACCCTCAATTCTGGCCGGACGGTACCCTGCGGCCCTCCCCCACCCGGAGGTGGCTGGGCGACTCGACCAACTATATGGAAGTGCTGGCGTACCTCATTGGGGCCAGCGTCGAGCTGGATCTGCTCAAGGCGAAGGGCTTGCAGGTCGGCCAGCGGCTGGTGGATGACCTGGCCACGTTCGCGGCGGATGATGCGGCCAACGCCGCTCGTTATGTGGCCAAGCGCTTCTCCACCAACACGACTTATCGAAAGAATGTCCGCGAGGAAGCTAGGTCTTCAGACCGGCGAATTCCAGCCGGGGGGTGGTCGC
>CAYHSI010000283.1:0-2775 GCA_964359225.1 uncultured Anaerolineaceae bacterium | reverse complement strand
TTGCTATTGTTGTTAGTCACCGCCTGCAGCCGCGGCGATCAAGCGTCATCCGGCTCGGAAGGGATGGCAAGCGAGAGTCCTGCCCCTGTTCCAGCGAGCGGTAGTCCTGCGTCGTACGAGGGCGAGGTTGTCGGGGGCGATGAGGTGGCCCTGCGCGAATTCATTGGCCGGGCGCTGACCTACCATTATCCGGGCGCGACGGGAGGCACGACGGTACTCGTCGGCGGCCTGCCGGAAAACCTAGGCTTTGAACTGCCGGTACCAGAGGATAGCCGCGTGATTGGTAGTATCGTGCGCGGAACGATGGAGGGAGGCACGGAGATCATCCTCGACGTCGACTTGGCTCCCGAGGACGCGCTGACGTTCTATCGTGAGCGCCTGCTCAAGGCGGGTTGGGAAGAGCAGACACAGCAGGCCTACGGAGGAGGTTTCGTTTCTGGGTCCTGGCCCAGCACGACCTTCTGCCTGGGAGAGAACGAAGCAGCCATCTTCCTAGTTGCGTACGCCCAGCCAGGCCTGCCCACCGAGCTTCGACTGAATGTCCAGCAGGAGGCACAGTACTCCGCCTGTCTCGCTCAGCCGATGGGTATGGATGAGGCCTCGGGGCTGATCCCCTCGCTCGTATCCCCGCCGGATTCGCTGATGCAATCGGGGGGTGGGAGCAGTGGCGAGGGCATGGCGGAAACTTCGGCTGTCCTCAGAACCGAACTTTCCACAAGCGCTCTGGCCCAGCTGTACGCGTCTCAGTTGGTGGAGGCCGGGTGGAAGCCGCTTGCGGAGGATGAGGAACCAGAGCTGGCCTGGAGTTCTTGGAGCGTTGCAGACGCAGAGGGTCAGGTTTGGTCCGGACTGCTCCTGATCTTCAAGAATCCGATCGTGCCCGAGAAACTCTTCGCTTGGTTCAGGGTTGACCGAGGAGATTAGCCAATCGGGTCCGCCAGGCGCCACCCGACCCAAGTGCGACTCGGACATAGCGTGGACAGGTCAATGATCAGAATTGAATCCCTGTTATCCGCCCGGCTCTTTCTAAGTCCCCAACGCGCCGGGGACCGGCTGTACTTCATCAGCAACTTGTCGGGCAAGCTCAGCCTGTATGCCATGGACACCGGCGGCAGCGTGCCCGAGCCGTTGTTGCCCCCGGATATCGCCCTGCAAAACCCGACCCTGATGACGGGCTATTCGTTCTACCTGCTGCCGGAGTTGGACAAGCTGTTGGTGATGATCGACGCCAACGGGGACGAGAACTATCAGCCCATGCTCGTGCCGCTGTCAGGCGGGATTCCGGAGCCGGCCTTTGGGGAGCAGTTCCGGGGCTATCGAGTCCACCTGGAGAAGTGCTACCCGGAGGACCGGATTGCGTATTTCGCAGCCGAATCCAGAAAGGAACAGCTCGTCGAGGCCTTTCAAGCCCGGCTCGGGCCGGATTGGAACCTCACTCGTTTGGCGGGCAGTCCCTGGGGCGAACTCGGCCACCGATCCGGTTATGTAAATGCTGTAAACGCGGATCACTCCAAGGTAATCCTGCGAGAGGGCTATACGCTCGGCGACAACGTGCTCCGCCTGTGGGAGCAAGGAAAGGCCGAGCCGGCCTTGGTGTATGGGAAACCGCTTGAAGAGCGAGGCCCCGGGGAATCGGTGCCGCTTTCCGCAATCTTCAATTGCCACTTCACCGAAAGAGACCGCGGTTTGTTATTCGTGACCGCCCTCTTTGAGGATAGCTTTGGTCTGGGCTATCTGGGCCTGGATGGCGAACAAGAGATCCGGCCGGTGAGGGTCAGCGAGCCTCGCCACGCCGGTCACGGTGAGCTGTATAAGCTGGAGCACCTGAAAGGCGATCGTTTCTTGCTTCAGTACAACATCGACGGTAGTTCCTGGGGGTACGAAGGTGCCTTCGACCAGGGCGGGTTGGAAATGAAACTCCACCAAGTGCTGTGGGGTCGTGGGGAATTGAGCCAGGGTATGCTGGAGGCTGAGCACTACGACAAGCGCTCGGACAGCTATTCTCTAGCCTTTTCGACCGCCACGGCGCCGGCTCAGATCTATACCCTCGATGGACCCAAGCGCGATCGACTGGCAGCTCATACCCGGGAGCGGGTGCTTGGGATTCCCCAAGAATGGATGTCGAGCGGCGAAGACGCGTCCTTCGAGTCGCATGATGGCCTGGAGGTCTCGGCCCGGTTGTACTTGCCGGCCGAGCCGCTGGGATATGAAGGATCGCGCCCAGTCGTGTTCTATGTGCATGGAGGACCGCAAAGCCAGGAGCGGCCGGATTTCACCTGGTTCTCGATGCCCCTGATCCAGTTCCTCACGCTGAAGGGCTTCGGGGTGTTTGTCCCGAATGTACGCGGCAGCACCGGATACGGTCTGGCCTACACCAAGCACGTTGACCGCGATTGGGGCGGCAAAGATCGTCTCGATCACGTGCATGCGCTGAAGCAGCTTGCGGGTGATCCGCGGCTCGATACTCGGCGGACCGGGGTGGTGGGGCGATCCTATGGCGGGTACATGTCGCTCATGCTGGCGGGACGACACCCCGAGCTGTGGGCCGCGGCAGTGGACATGTTCGGCCCGTACGATCTGGTCACCTTCTCCGAGCGGATTCCCCCGACCTGGAAGCCTTACTACAAACTGGCGATCGGGGATCCGGATGACCCTGCCGATCGCAAGGAGCTGGTCGAACGCTCGCCTCGTACCCATCTGCATCAGCTCGCCTGCCCGTTGCTTGTGATCCAAGGAGCAAACGATCCCCGGGTCGTGGTGCAGGAGTCCCGTGAT
>CAYHSI010000282.1:0-2808 GCA_964359225.1 uncultured Anaerolineaceae bacterium | reverse complement strand
TTCCCACGCAAGATCATGAGGGTATCTTCCAATCCTTGATGGATGTCGACCGGCTGAACCGGCCCTTGGTCCAGGTAGGAGTATCCCTTGAGAGCGCGGACCAATTCGGAGATGCGCCCCGCGGCCTGGCCGATTTCGATCGCGAGCCGCTGGATCAAGTAACTGGCGTTGAGGGACTGGATCACCACCCCAAACTGTTCGGGGTCGAACTCCCGAGCCAGGTCCTCCAGCCGTGCCCCATCGTAGGCCAGATCGACCAAGGCGGGGGCAAGTTGCCAGGAGTCGGAGACGCCGTGGGTTTCCAGCCAGGACTCCAATGCGCTCTCCTGATCAATGCGGACCAGTGCGTCCAGTTCCGGGGGTCGCCCGGCTTGCTGCTCAGCACGCTGGATCTCGGCATTGAGCTTCTCCTGTTGGTCGGGGGTGAGTGCGAGCTGCTGGAGCGCACGTTGGGCCTGCTTGAACCGGGGCAGCTCTTCAAATAGCTGATCGGCCGCCCGGCGGGCCGCGGAGGCCGGGTTGTTCAATTCATGGGCCACACCGGCGGTGAGAGTTCCAAGCTGCGCCATCCGCTCGCTGTGTTGGAGCATGGCCTGGGTCTCGCGCAGGCGGAAGAGCACGGTATGCAGCATGTTCTTCAACGCGGCTGGGCTGGAGCCGAACAGCTGCTCGAACTGCTGCTTGCCGATGGCGAAAAGCAGGCTGTCGGCCCGAGCCCGCACCTCGGCGCTGCGGGGGGTCTCCTCCAGCAGCGCCATCTCGCCGATCAGCTCGCCGGGTTTGCGTACCGCGATCAGCACTTCCCGCCCGCCGGCGGTATTCAGAATCTCGAGCTGACCTTCTTGAATGAAGTAAGCCTTGTCCCCAGGGCTGCCCTGGGCAAAGAGGGTCTCCCCGGCCGCTAACCGAACATACTCAGTGGTCAAGCACAGACGCTGCAAGTCATCGTCGGACAGCTCGCTAAACAGCTCGGACTTGCGCAGCGAGTCGAACATCAGACGGTCTGCAGGTATTGGTGGACGAAGCTGACCACCATGCCACCCTCGCCGACTGCCGAGGCCACTCTCCGTACGGAACCATGTCGAACATCGCCAGCCGCGAAGATCCCTGGGACGCTGGTCTCCAGTAGATACGGATCGCGCTTGAGGGGCCAGCCCTTCGGCCGCTTACCATCCTGGAAGAGGTGCTGTCCGGTGAGGATGAAGCCGGACAGGTTGCGCTCCACCACGTCCGCCACCAGGTCGGTGTGAGGAGCGGCGCCGATGAAGATGAACATGGCTGCCGCGGGAAGGGTCTCGACCTTGCCAGTCAGTTGGTTCTGAATCATCACCTGCTCGAGCTTGCCCGCTCCGCTGACCGCGGTGACGAGCGTGTCGGGCCGGACCTCGATGTTTTTCCGCTTTTGGATCTGTTCAATCAAATACTGCGACATGCTCTTGCTCAGGGAACTGGCTCGCAGCAGCATGGTGACCTTGCTGGCATAGAGCGAGAAGAACATTGCCCCCTGCCCGGCCGAATTGGCTCCTCCGACGACAACCACATGCTGGTCTTTGTAGTAGGCGGCCTCCGTGAGAGAGGCTCCATAGTAGACCCCTCGGCCGGTGAGTTCTTCCGCCCCGGGGATCTCCAGCATGCGCAGCGTGACGCCGGTGGCGATGAGCAGCGCATGGCAATTCAGCTCGGAGCCGTTGGTGCAGGCGACGGTGCGGTACGGTCCATCCACTCGCACCTTGGCGGCCTCCACTGCGGTGATGATCTCGGCGCCGAAGCGTCTGGCTTGGATACTGGCCCGCCTGGCAAGGTCCGCGCCGGTGAGTCCTTTGGGGAAGCCGAGGTAGTTCTCGATTAGCGAACTGGTTCCGGCCTGCCCTCCAGGCGAGTGGCGCTCCACCATGGCGGTCCGCAGCCCTTCGGATGCGGCGTATACGGCGGCGCCCAGCCCGGCCGGCCCGCCGCCGACGATGACCAGGTCATAGAATTGCCGGCTGGCTTCAGTCTGCAGGCCGACTTTTGCGGCCAGAGCTGGGTTATCCGGCTCGACCAGGAAGCTGCCATCTGGAAAGAAGACGACCGGTAGGCGGGGCTCCCCGCCATCGGCGGACCTCACCAATTCTCTCGCCTGCGCATCGGATTCCACGTCCAACCACTGATAAGGGATCTGATTGCGGGCTAGGAAATCCTTTACCGCGTGGCTGCTGGGTGACCAGAGAGTGCCTGCTACTCGAATGCCCTCGTAGGGAAGCGTGACCAGCGCATGCCAATCGCTGAGCAAATCGTCCAGCACCGGAAAGAGGTTTTGCTCCGGCGGCTCCCAGGGTTTCATCAAGTAGTGATCGAGCCCGATGGTGTTGATGCTCTGGATGGCGGCCTCGGTATCTGCGTAGGCGGTCAGCAGGACCGTGCGGGCCTCGGGATAGAGCTGGATGGCCTGAGCGAGGAACTCGGTGCCGGTCATCTCCGGCATGCGTTGATCGACGAGCAAGAGCGCCAGCGGGTCGTTGCGGCGCTTCAGTTCCTGGACGGCCTGCAGGGCTTGGGATCCGGAGCCGGCCTTGACGATCCGGTACTCGCCGCGGAAGTGCTGGCGCAGGTCACGCTCGACGGAATTGAGCACCTGTGGGTCGTCGTCGACCGTGAGGATGACGGGTTTGGCCAAGGACCTCTTAGTTCACGCTGGTGACTGATTGAATCCCGGGGAGGGCGAGGAAGGACTTCCGCAGCTCTTCCTCGTCAACATGATCAGTGATGAATCGGACAACATCCCTGGCAGCCTGCCGGCTGATTTGGGCTTTCTGTTCGTCGCCAAGT
>CAYHSI010000281.1:0-2814 GCA_964359225.1 uncultured Anaerolineaceae bacterium | reverse complement strand
AACCTGCGCAGGGCATTCCTTCGGATCATGCTGCCGCTGACTGCCCCCGGGATCATCGCCTCGGTGATCCTGGTGTTCGTACCGGTCGTGGGAGCTTTTATCACCCCCGACATCATGGGCGGGGGCAAGGTGGAGATGATCGGTACCCTCATCAACCGCCAATTCGGGGTCGCGCGCAACTGGCCGTTCGGATCGGCCATGTCGCTGGCGCTGATGCTGATGGTCGTGGTGGGCGTGGTCTACTATTTGCGGTCAAGCCAGGAGAAAGAGCGACCCTGGTGAGCGCGGGCTACGCCGCCCGCCTCGGGCGCGGTTCCGTGTCGAGGCTCCTGGGGAAGGTGGCCTTAGGGGCCAATGCCTGGTTGGCTTTGGCATTCCTCTACGTTCCGATCCTGGTGCTGATCTTCTTTTCATTCAATGACAGCCGGTCGGTCGCCCGCTGGACCGGCTTCTCCATGGAGTGGTACCTGAGATTGTTTGACAACGAGCCGCTGCTCCGCGCAGCTCGCAACAGCCTGCTTATCGCAGCCGTCTCCACCTTCGCTTCGACTTCCATGGGCACCCTCACCGCGTTGGGTATGGACCGCTACCGCTTCCGCTTGCGATCCAGTTTCGACGCGATGCTTTACCTTCCGATCGTAATCCCCGAAATCGTACTGGGCATCTCCCTGCTGCTCTTCTTCAACCTGGCGTTTTTTCCGCTGCTGCAGGCTCTGCTGCAGGTCCGGCTGACCCTGGGACTGCCAACCATAACCATCGCCCATATCGCCTTCAACATCCCCTTCGTCTATGTGATCGTCCGGGCCCGGCTGGTTGGGTTTGACCGTACCCTCGAGCAGGCGGCCCAAGACCTGGGGGCCAACGAGTGGCGGACATTCTGGCGGATCACCTTCCCTCTGCTCCTGCCTGGAATTCTCGGGGGAGCGCTGATGGCCTTCACCCTCTCGCTGGACGATTTCCTGGTGACGGCCTTTACTGCCGGCACCGCTTCGCCCACGATGCCGCTCTATATCTATAGCTTAGTGCGCCGAGGCGTGACGCCTGAAATCAATGCCCTGTCGACCGTGCTCCTGGCGGCCTCGATGGGCCTGATCGTTGTTTCGCTGGTCTTGCAACGTAGACGCTAGGCGCGGCCTCGGCCAGGGGAGACACCGCGCCCCCAAAGAGGAGAGAGAGATGAGAGACAGGTTGATTCTGGTCGTCCTGATCGGTGGGTTGGCGTTGGCGGCCTGTGCGAGCGCGGACACGCCCGAGCCCGCAGCCGTCCCCCCGGTCGTTGGGGAGCGCTGCGGCGATGGCTCCAGGCTCGCCGAGCAACTCTACCTGTATACCTGGGTAGAGTATATCGACCCGGCGATTAAGGACGCCTTTCAGGCCGAGTGTGGGGTCGAGGTCATCGAAGACAACTTCGACTCCAATGAGACACTTTTGGCCAAGCTACAAGCAGGCGGCGCCAACTACGACGTAATCGTCCCCACGGACTACATGGTCTCGGTCCTGATCGACGAAGGCATGATCGAACCGCTCGATTTCGGCGTGATCAGCAACATCGAGGGTTTCGGGGACAAGTTCACCCATCAGTACTTTGACCCCGAGCAGAGCTACACCGTGCCCTATTTCTTTGGGACCTCCGGGCTCGCGGTGGACACGTCCGTTATCCCCGATCCTGAGCCTTCTTGGTCGATGGTTTTCGACCCGGCGCCCGAGGTGTGCGGCAAAATCAGCATGCTGGACGACGAACGGGAGACAATCGGGGCGGCCTTGATGTACTTGGGCTACTCGATCAACGACACGGATCCTGCCCATCTCGAGCAAGCCAAAGACCTGCTGGTCGAGCAATCCGAGTGCGTGAAGGCCTATGACAGCCAGACCAACGACGATCTGATCGTGCAGGGCGAAACGGTCGTCGGCCACATGTGGACGGGTGACGCCCTGCTGGCCGGCCTCCCAGATGTCGGCGGTCGGGAGGGGATCGCCTACTTGATCCCTCAAGAGGGGTGCACCATCTGGCAGGACAACCTCGCGGTGCCGGTTGGTTCGCAGAATAAGTACACCGCCATGGTGTTCATCAACTACCTGTCGGATCCGGAGGTCGCGGCCCAGAACGCCGAGTTCGTCGGTTACGGAAGCCCAAATGAGGCCGCCTATGAATTTATCGATCCGGAGATCCTGGCCGACCCCCGGGTTTACCCGACCGAAGAAGCCTTTGCCGGCCTGCAGTGGATCGAGGATGTCGGCGACTCCATAGAGTTGTACGATCGGATCTGGACCGAGTTCAAGGCCTCGATCGGAGGTTGAGTAGCGGGTCTCGCCTTCAACCCCAAGTGGGCCGGGCTTGCGAGTGCAGCCTGGCCCACTTGCTGGTCGGCGAGCGGGGTGGATCCGGATTGGATTGAGTTGGGCCGGCGGCTCGCACGAAGTGCCTATTTGCAGGTATGCGGCGACGTGCGAAGATTAGCCCCATGCGGCGCTGGCTTCCCCTTTGGATTGCGCTAGGCTCCTTTGCCGCCGGCGGAACGCTCGGGTTCCTGGTAGGTGACGGAGGCGGGGCGGCGGCCGATATCGTTCCGACAGCCAGCCCAAGTCCCGTCCCGTCGCCTACAGCGAAGTCCTCACCAACCCGCACGGCCACCTCGATTCCAACTGACACGCCGGCTCCCAGCCCAACTTCGACCCCATCCGCCACTCCCACGCCGGCTTACACTCCCACGATCACCCTCACCCCGACCATCACACTGACTCCGACCGCCACGCCTACGTACAAACCGATCGCGGCGACTGTCCGCGAGCAGGCCAACTGTCGCTACGGACCCG
>CAYHSI010000280.1:0-2843 GCA_964359225.1 uncultured Anaerolineaceae bacterium | reverse complement strand
TTCGATCGGTCCTGAATCGGAGCGGCCGCGGCCAAAGCCTGGTCGAGTTCACCATTCTGCTGCCCGTCCTGCTGATGATGATGTCCGGGCTGATCGAGTTTGGCTTCTTGCTCAATACCTACCTCGACATCATCGACGCGGCTCGAGAGGCCGCCCGTTTTGGGGCGAACGACGACCCAACCCTCGGCGTGCCGACCGACCTTTATCCTTCACAGATCAACTTCTGGCACCGCGCCTGGCTGAATTCGCGATCATCGCTTTTTACCGCTTCAGACGCGCGGATCAGTTGGAACACCACCCTCCCAACAGACTGCGCCGGAGTCGAAGGCGACATCGTCGTATCGGCGTTCTCAGTGTTGGGGACGACGGTGGATAAGCGCTGGCCGGCCGGGTATGGTGACAACGGGGCCAGCAACTGCGGAAACTACTTCTCCAAACTGACCAGCGCCCAGGTGAACACGCTTCTGAGCGGGGCCTCGATCCCGAACTCCGGTTTCATCGTCGTCGAAATCTACTATGAGTACAACATGATCCTCGGACTGCCGTGGATCACCGCCTTCGTTCCGGATCCGATTGTCCTGTATGCCTACACCATCATGCCAAACACCTATGTCGAACCGACTCCGACTCCTTAGCCGCCAACTGCGTTCGGACTCCGAGCGCGGTCAAGCCCTGGTGTTGATCGCATTGGCCTTCATCGGCCTGGCTGCCTTTATCGGGCTAACCGTCGATGCCGGGATTCTCTTCAGCAACATCGGCCACCTCAGGCGGGCGACCGACGCCGCCTCGCTGGCTGCCGCCAACCAATTCCGGGAGGGTCGGACCCCCACCGAGCTGTCCAACATGGCCTACGAGATGTTGGAGCTGAACGGCCTGACGCCGGTTGGCGTGGTCGCCTATGTATGCGATCTCGAAAACCCAGGCCCCCCCTACGATGATCCTAGCTTGTGCCCCGGAGGCACCAATCCTCCGGATCCCCTGGCAGGCTCGCCGCGCAAGTATGTCCGGGTGGAGTCTCAACTGCAGGTGAACTTTGCCTTCCTGCCGATCATCGGGTGGGGTTCGACCATCATCCAGGCCAACTCGATCTCGGAGGCGGCCTCGGTGGATCTGGTGCTGGTGCTGGATGTTTCGCCCTCGATGTCCTACAACCTGTGCACTGACACGCTCGACAACGACGCGGATGGAGTCTTTGATGAGTGTCCTGTCTTAGACGGCTCGAACCCAAGCTTGGGGAACGGCGTGCCAGAGAGCGACGTAGCCACCTGTCGTGCCGCCGTCGCGCCGGAAAACAAATGCCATCCGTTTGAGGAAGTGCGCGAGGCAGCCCACCTCCTGGTGGACCGCATGTATTTCCCGTACGATCGGATCGGGATCGTGACCTTCGCCACGCTCGGGACGATCAATCTGGAGTTAGACCCCAACGATCCGCCGGCGCCCTGCGGCGTCGTTGACACTTCAAACCCGGTGGCCTTAAAAGCCTGCGCCGATACGGTAATCGACACGCTGCTCGTTGAACTGGAGGCCGTGCCCGCCGTGTCGTGCCCGAACTGGGCATCGCTCGGCGATCCGCGCGGCTGCATGTCGACCAACACCGGGGATGGGATGAAAGCCTCCGCCGGCATGTACTGCCGGGATGCGGTCGCCTACGGCGGGAATGGCGATGGAGATTGCGATCGGGACGAGATGCGAGAAGAGGCAGTCTGGATCGCCATCATGCTATCGGATGGCATTGCTAATGCCGCAACCCAGAACGATCCGCCGGTCGTCCCGGGCGATTGGATCTGCCCGGTGTCGACCTGGGGAGCCCCGTCTGGCGGCGGACCGCCCTACTGTTCGGATGGCGATCCGGGTCCACCGGGTCCAGCCACCCGACATGCCAGCGGCGATGTCGACTATGACGCGGACGACTACGCCCGAGACTGGTCCGACTTCGTCGGCTGTCCCGCTCCGCCCAATCCCACTTGCGCGTTGACTGTGCCGGGAGGCGGCCAGGATGTGGTGATCTTCTCAATCGGGTTGGGAGAAGCAGTGACCAACTACACCAAGGGCGGGGATGTCGACCAAGGCGAGCAGTTGCTGAGATACATTGCCGCCGTCGGCGACGACGGCGATCCGTCCACCGATCCGTGCGCCAGCGCCGCCGTGGGCGCCGACTGCGGCAACTACTACTTCGTTCTCGATCCGAGCGGGGGTCAACTGCTCGACGTGTTCGAGGCCATCGCCTCGAAGATCTTCACTCGAATCACGCATTAGCCAAAGGTGAACACTCCTATGATCAAACAACACTTCTCAAGATTATTGAAAGGCAATAAACGCTCCAGGGCTCAAGGACTGGTCGAATTTGCCCTCATTCTCCCGGTCATGCTGATCCTGATCTTCGTAATCGTCGAGCTGGCGCGGGTGCTGCACGCCTGGCTGGCGATTGAGAACGGAGCCCGCTTCGGCGTGCGTTATGCCGTCACCGGCGAGTGGAACTCAGCGAACTGCTTCCTGATTTACGGGGCAGACTGTGCCAGCGAGGCGGAAGAAGATGCAGCCCGCATTCCGTCCATCAAGGACGCCGCCGGAGCGGGCGCGGTCGCGATCCTCCGTGACGATACAGCGCTGACGATAAATGACCCGGGATTCTTCAAGGTCACGGTGTGCTCCGAGCCCAACGCCGCCTATACGGCCGGCGATACTAACACCCCCTCGGCCTCCACCTGTACCCCGGCCGAGAATGCGGGTGACCCAGGCGACACGGTCATCGTGTCGGTCGATTTCACGCATCCGCTGATCACGCCGATCCTCACTCAATTCTGGCCGGATCTCCAACTGCGGGCGCAGCGAACCGGCATCGT
>CAYHSI010000279.1:0-2868 GCA_964359225.1 uncultured Anaerolineaceae bacterium | reverse complement strand
GTAGAAGCCGGAATCCTCGGTCGCGATGATGGCGGCCACCATGTAGGGGGAGATCCGTTCCAGCGGCACATACGTGCGGCGCCCGGCCTGCGGATCCAGGATTTCGTAGAGCAAATTGCCCTCCCGGTCCAAGATCCGGGTCGTTTCGAATTGGGCCGCGTGCTGCTGCAAATCCCCGACCGGAGGTAGGGTAGAAGCGAGGGCGTAGTACTGGTACAGTCCGAAGGAGGCGACGCCAATCGTCACTGCGATGATCGCGAACAGGCCAAGGATCGCCATCCGCAGCAGGCATCCACCCGGCCCACCCCTCGGAGGGGGTTGGCCGAGGTTGGCTTCCCAGACCTGCACGTAGGCCGCCGGGGTGACCTGGGTAGCCGAAAGGTCACGCTCCGGCACCCGCCGAGGCAGTTCTCCGAGCGAGGGCGGGGCCGATCCGGAATCGGCTGCAGATTGCGCGGGAGTCTGGGTGTCGCCCAGGTCCGGCTCGTCAGCTTCCGCCATCCAGCCTCCGGTCAAGCCGGGCGAACCGGTTGGGTGGCGATGCGGGATGGAACTTGGAATTTCGGGCTGGGGTGCGCCCTCGGCAGCCTGCTCGTCAGGCCCGCCCTTGGGCGCTGGCTTGTCGTCTACCGAGCCCTCATCCGGCTCGTGACTCATGGGGCGGGATTATAGCACGCCGGCTCTTCCGGACCTGCTTGCGGCGTCCGGCCGCTGGCTTCATGGCTGGTTGAGGACCAGCAGGCTCCAACGCCCGTTCATCACCGTCTTGCCATCCTGATTGTTGACCTGTACCTCGAGCCCGACCATCCCGGCGTTCAAACGGGGCATCGGTTTGGTCTCGCTGACCTCCAATTCCACCTGAACCGTATCGCCGATAAAGACGGGCTGGCTGAAGCGCCAGTCACTGATCTCCCGCCAGGCCAATACCGTCCCTTCCATCATCCCGGTCCGGACTGCCAGACCGGAGGCGATCGAGAGCACGAGCAATCCGTGGGCCACCCGCTTCTCATAGAACGAGCCGGCCGAATAGGCCGCATCGGTATGAATTGAATTGAAGTCACCGGATAACCCGGCGAAGTTCACGATGTCGGCCTCGGTGACGGTCCGGCCAGGAGTGACAATGCGCTTCCCGAGTTCAAACTGCTGATAGTACAGGCCGTGCTCCATTTCGCGGTCCTCAACGGTCGAGAGGATTGTAAACCAGCAGCCCGGCTCGCTTTGACCGCAGGCCGAAGGCTCCGTACAATTCCGCTATGCGCGAATGGTCCCTCGGCGCCGATGCGCCGCTTTCATTAATAATCGCGGCCGACGCCCGGTTGACCCGCCCCGACTACGTCGACGACCAGATTTGGGAGCTGCGGATTGGCGGCGGCGAGCCTTCAGCTTTGGCGCTCGAGACGAGCTACGGCCGGAGAGCGCGCAGCATGCGCATCTTTGCCGGTTTCCGGATCGATCAGGACACGTTGCTTGATCCCGCCCGCTTTCATCGACCACCCGAGGTTCGGCTGTTTCTACCGAATTACCTTCGGTTGGAATATTTCCCGTTCCCGGAACTGCAGGTCAGCGCCGAATATTGGGTGGCCGAGTCCAATCTGGTGGGGGGCCGATTGACCCTTACTAACCAGGCCCGACAGGCGATCCAACCTGCGTTACTGCTGCATGCCATCTTGCGCCCCGCGGAGCATGGGCAGACGATGACCAGTGTGGCTCACCAAGGAGCGATGGTGTTGATGGGTGCGACCGGGGAATTGGCCCCGCTGGTGTTTCTCTCCGGAGGCGCGTCGGCGGCGATTGCCCCGTACCCCGGCCTGCAGCTGAAACCTAGCCTGCCGGCGGGAGGTTCGGAGAGCTTTAGCTGGGCCCACTCGGCACTGCCCGAGTTGGACGCCTCATTCCAGGCAGCTCGGCGGCTGGTCGCTCTCAATTGGGACGCCGAGATCGCCCGGGTCGAACGCGCCAATTCGGGCCTGGTCGAAATCGAGACGGGCGACCCGGATTGGGACGCGGCCCTGGCAGCCGCCCAAACCATCTCGCTGGCCAGCTTCGTCGGGCCCACCCGCTTGCTCCCGCACCCTGCATCCGTTCAGGTCCGCACACCCGACTACGGCCACTCCGCTCGGGCGGACGGCCGTGACTACGATATCCACTGGAACGGTCAGACCGCGGGCCATGCTCTGCTCAACGCGCTCCAGATCCTGCCGGCCGCGCCTGAACTGGCAAAAGGGGTCGTGCTCAACTTCCTGGCGGCCCAGAATCCGAACGGCTCCATCGATTGGAAGCCGGGTCTTGGTGGCCAGCGAAACGGTGCCCAAAGCATCCCGCTCTTGTGTAGCCTGGCCTGGCGGATCTACCAGCACACCGAAGATCAAGATTTCCTCGCCCGGGCCTATCCCAGGTTGGCCACTTTCGTGGAGAGCTGGTTTGGCAAGCGGCATGATCGCGATCAGGACGGCTATCCGGAATGGGACCACACCCTCCAATCCGGGTTCGACGACTGGCCGTCGTTCGTCCGCTGGCGGGATTGGGGGCAGGGGCTCGACGTCAGCTATGCCGAGACTCCGGATCTGGCCGCCTATCTGTTGCGGGAAATCAGCTCTCTGCTCGAAATGGAGCGGGTGCTCGAGCTGGAGCCCTCCGATGCCGAATTGCCCAGCCGGCAGGAGCGGCTGCGATTATCGGTTGAAGAGACCTGGTCCGACGCCGAGGCCAGCTACCTGCACCGGGATCGCGAGCTGCACGCCAGTCTTCCCGGGCGCAGGCTCGGAAGCGGCAAAGGGGAATTTAGCCTGAAGCTGACGAAGCAGCTCGAGCCGCCTTCCCGTTTGCTGTTTCGCGTTCACGCTAAGGAAGGCGAGCGGCACGCGATCC
>CAYHSI010000278.1:0-2885 GCA_964359225.1 uncultured Anaerolineaceae bacterium | reverse complement strand
CGTGCGCGGAATCCTCTACTGCGAGCCGTGCCTGGCGGCAATGGTGGCGCAGCCGAAGAGCCCCGAAGAGAGGAAGAGCCCGGGGCTGGCGGCAGTGCTGGGAGTGATCCCCCGGCGCCGATTCACCAACTCGTTCACCCGCTGGTACGGTACGTGAATCCCGTTAGCGAGCTCGCGCTGCGTGAGCCCCATTGGAGTCAGAAACTCCTCCAATAGCATCTCGCCTGGGTGAGTTGGTTCTCGGTCATTGGGAACTCGAACCACTGCTCACACTCCTCTGGTTCCGGTCCTAGCGGTGATAGTCGACGATTTCAACCGCGTCCGGTCCCGCTTCTGTCCAGCGGAAGCAGATCCGATACTGCTCATTGATCCGAATGCTGTGCTGCCCTGCCCGGTCGCCACGCAATCTCTCAAGCTTATTGCCTGGCGGCGCGGCCAGATCCGTCAACTTCGCGGCGGAATCCAACTGATCCAACTTTCGATACGCGATACCCCACAGCGATTGTGGGCAGCAGCGCCTTGCCTGAGGAGAGTTCTTACCATGGTAGATGTCTTCTGTCCCCCGATCCGCAAAGCGCTGGATCACTTAGTCATGATAGCACGGATATCATGCTACGTCAAGCAAAGCTCACTCGGCGCCGATGCCTAACGGCTGCGAGCTGAGCGGCGCCGCCGAGCTATTCCGATCATGAAATCGCGCCGTGGCGGCGTCCGCTCCAGCGAGTTGTTATACGGCTGCGGAACTCATCCTCAATCGATATGGAGGAAGAGAGCTGATCAGGCCCGAGGTCTCTGGGTAGGAATTCCTCATTAGAGCGGGCGGACTCAAACAAACATGCGATTCGACATTACTGACATCGAACGGAGTTTGAATGGCTTTGGGAGATGCTAATCACACATTGTTCGATCGAGAGGCCTAGTAAGGGGGTCCGAGCGTCTTGATTCGAATGTTGCCTATGTCGAGCTTCTTGCATAGATAACGTTTCCGCGCAGTTGTGTGTGGGCGGCGCTTACCTCTTCCCAATGTCACCTACTGGCCCAAGATTATCCACCGTGAAGTCGTGCCCCAATGCCTTCACCGCATTCTCCAATGTATCCAGAAGCTGGTTGATTTGAGCCGATGCAATCACAATCTGTCCAGCTGCGGGTCCTGACGGAAATACTTCCGTGTCCTCCATAATCACATTGGTCATGTGGATTTTCATTTCCGTGAGTTCGTTGTACATGTTGATGAGGCTTGATCCCACCGAATCTATGGTCATGGCAAACTCTTACATGTTGTGCGGGATGAAGTAAGGCTCATCGCTCGGCCTAGAGCAACACTCATTTTTTCCGGATCGTTCATCCATTTCAACATGCCCTCAGAAGTGAGCGGCTCCCTCTCAGCCTTTTCGCCCATGGATCGAATATAGTCGTTCTCCATTGGATCGCAAGGGCGAAGAAAAACCTCAAGAAATCGCATCATACGGCCATAGCTCGTTTCATCTGGAAACGAGGCTTAGCCGTATGCTGGCAAGGGCTGATCTACGGCCGAGGGGAGTTGCCCATCACCAAGCAATCGTGTTTTGGATTCTCGGCTTGGCAGGAAAGCCGTATAACTAGTGATTATGTGGAAACAGTTCCCCATATCCCCCGTGCAGGGAGTTTTTCCGGGAAGTTATTCCGGGATTTGTCCGCCTGGCTGTATTATGGGGAAAAGTTTCCGCTTTGTCTACTGAATCGCGTGGATAGGTGAACGGGAGCCGCGCCAGCCAGCCCTCGCTCCTTGTATTAAGGAGGCGTCCCGTCCTCGGGTTCGCCGATTAGCAGCCCAAGCCTCAAGGCTGCCTTGCTCAGCGCCTTCCAGTCGGTTAGCTCAACAGCCACGCTGGTCGGGCCAAGCCGATCTTTTAGGAATCGCCCGGTCGAGGCGTCGGCACTCAGCTGGTCTACCAGGGACGGATCCCGAACTTCGAGGACAAGCCGTGGGCGAAGCTCCGCTTCCTGTCCGTGTTCTGCCCAACGCTCGAGGGCACGCAGAATTCCCCTCGGTGGTTTCCCGCCGGCAGCTTCGGTGAGAATGCGCTGGGCCTGGGAGACGGTCAGTCCTTCCGTGAGCGCTCTGCGGAGCGGTCCTGCGGCGAGCCGGTAGGCATAACCGCCCCGATCAGCGCTCTCCCACTCGGAGATTCGGGCGATCTGATACCGGAGTGCCCGATCGGCCAATCGGGCGATCTGAAGTCTGCCATCCGGCCGAACGGACGACCGCCCGCTGGCAGCAGTCGGCTCCAGCCGAGCCCGCGGTTCGCGCAGCGGCGCTCCGAGCGGGCTCCAACGGAAAGCAGCGCCATCCGAGCTCAGGTCGATCGCACCCATCCAGTGCAGCGGGCCGGCAACCAGGTAGTTCAGCAGCTCCCCCTCGACCGAGTCCCAGGATTCGATGCCCTGCAAGAAAGCGCCGTCCGCTGCGCGCTGCAGGTACCAGGAGGCAAAACCGCCTGAAGGCCGCAGAAAGTGAGGATCTTCGCGGCGAGCGGCAGCGACCAGATCGGGGATGGACCACCAGGTCCCAGCCGGGGCAGTGGCCAAGAGTTCAATCGCCGCTTGCCTGCCGAGGACCGGATCATTAGGCCACTGTTGGCCGGCGGAGCGGAGCGAGGCCACCTGCGCAAGATCGTTCCAGCCAGCAGAGTGTACGTAGAGCCACTGCAGACTGGACAGCGCAGCCTCCCTACCGCTTGCCAGAAACTCCCGGATCGGTTCTGGCTGTGGATCGGGAGCCAGCAGACCACCTTCCTGCAGCAGGATCAGCAGCAAATCCAGCGAGTTGGGCTGTAGCAGGTGTCCGAGCAGCCACTCCCGGCGCCCTGCGGAGAGGTCGGAGACAATCCAGCCTCGGCGGCGGC
>CAYHSI010000277.1:0-2899 GCA_964359225.1 uncultured Anaerolineaceae bacterium | reverse complement strand
CATCGCCCCGCTCCACCCCCGCGTCTTCCATTGCGCTGCGTACGACCGTCGCCCCCAACGTTCGCAGCTTGTCTGCGGTCGCGCTGACCACCGGGACCTGCCCAATCCCGACGATGCTTACGCCGCGCATCTCAGACCACCCCCGACTCGCGGAGGGCCGCGATGGCAGCTGGGTCGTAGCCGAGCTGCGCGCCCAAGATGTCTTCGGTGTGCTGACCCAAAGTGGGGGGCGCCAGCCGAACCTCGGCCGGTGCAGTCGGAATGGCCAACGGCGAGCCAAGGATGGGCAGGTTACCTTCGGTGGCGTGGGCCACCTCGAGCCGCATGCCGCGGGCCAGGATTTGTGGATCGGCGAGCACCCGATCGATCGAATTGATGGGCCCGGCCGGCAGGCCGATCTGCTCACACAAGGCGAGCCACTCCGCCACCGGACGACCCGCGAAGAGCTCGTTCAAGAGCCCGACCAGGACGACTCTATTCTCGAGGCGGGCCGGGTTGGTGGCAAAGCGCGGATCTGCAGCCCAATCGGCATGGCCGACCTGCCGGCAGAACTTCGCCCACTGCGCATCGTTGCCGGCCGCGAAGGCGAAATAGTCGTCGCTACCCCGGAACACTTCGTAGGGAACGATGTTGGGGTGGGCGTTGCCATAGCGTTTCGGTGGTTCGCCGGACACCAGATAGTTGCTGGCGACGTAGGACATCAGCGCCAGCTGGCAGTCCAACAGCGAAATGTCAATCCGTTGGCCGCGCCCGCTGCGTTCGCGAGCGAAGAGCGAGGCCAGCACCGCGTTGCAGGCGAAGATCCCGCTGGCCAGGTCGGCAATCGCCACCCCGGCCCGGAAGGGTTCTCCCTCCGCGGGGCCGGTCACGCTCATGAATCCGCTCATGGCCTGCACAATGAAATCGTATCCAGGGCGTTGGCTATACGGACCGGTGTAGCCGTACCCGGTGATGGTGCAGTAGATCAGCCCCGGCCGCAGCTGCTGCAGGGAGTCGTAATCCAACCCCCAGCCCTCCAGGGTACCGGTCCGAAAATTCTCGATCAGTACGTCGCCGCCGGCGATCAGCTCGCGCAGAATTTTCAGGCCCTGCTCGGACTTGAGGTTCAGGGTCAAACTGCGTTTGTTGCGGTTGGCGGAGAGGAAATAAGCCGATTCACCCTGGGGGGTGAAGGGCGGACCCCACTGGCGGGTGTCGTCGCCCCGGCCGGGGACTTCGACCTTGATGACATCTGCGCCAAGGTCCCCGAGCAGCATGGTGCAGAATGGCCCGGCCAGCACCCGAGTGAGATCGATGACCCGGATCCCTTCGAGAAGCGGTTGGGGTTTGTCAGACGGACTGGCGGGGCCGGCCATGCTGAGGCGCGGGAATTATACCCACGGCCAAAACCAGGCGCTGGGAGACGGTGTTGTACAATTCAGCGCCCGAGCGAGAGTCCATGAAACCGCCGCCCTTCAAGTATCTGGCGCCTGACTCGTTGGAGCAGGCGCTGGAGCTTATGGCCCAATACGGGCAAGAAGCGAAGCTGCTGGCCGGTGGGCAGAGCCTCATCCCTGCGATGAATTTCCGGGTGGCCCAGCCGGCGGTGCTGGTGGATCTCAATCGAATCACGACCCTAGACTACATCCACACTCCTGGAGACGGTTCGCTGGCGGTGGGCGCCATGACCCGGCAGCGGGAGTTGGAATTCGACCCGAAGATCGCAGAGCGGGTCCCGCTGCTGCACGAGTGCATGCCGCACATCGCTCATCCGCAGATCCGAAACCGCGGCACCCTGGGGGGCAGTCTGGCTCACGCCGATCCGGCGGCGGAATTGCCGGTGGTGGCGATGGCCGCCTCCGCCCGGATGCGGGTCCAGAGTTCCGAGGGGGAGCGCTGGATCGAGGCCGATCAATTCTTCAAGGGAATGTTCACCACCGCTCTGCAGCCCGGAGAGATCCTGGTGGAGGTCGACTTTCCGCTAGCCCAAGCCAGGACTGGCTGGAGCTTTCTGGAGGCCTCCCGGAGGCGGGGGGACTACGCCATGATGGGGGTTGCGGCCGGCCTCAGCCTGAATGCCCAAGGAATCTGCCGCGAGGCCCGGCTCGTGTACATGAACGCGGGGGACGGGCCGATCGAGGCTCGCCAAGCCGCGATGGGCCTGGGCGGACAGCGGCCCGGGCCGCAAGCCTTTGAGCAGGCGGCGGCCGCCGCGCAGCAGGAGATCGACCCGCTGGGGAATGTGCACGCCAGCGTCGCTTTTCAACGCCACCTGGCCACGGTATTAACCCGCAGGGCGCTGGCAATCGCGGCCGAACGGGCCCGGGGCAGTGGGAGCTCTCCCGTGGCGGACGCCGCCTGAGCGTTCCTCCAAGCGCCAGCCGAGCCTAGAATGGACAATCAACTACTCAGCCTCGTAGTTAACGGACAGCCCACGGAGCGGCAGGTGGAGCCGCGGCTGCTGCTGAGCGATTTTCTGCGGCATGAACTGGGGCTGACCGGTACCCATGTCGGCTGCGAGCATGGGGTGTGCGGGGCCTGCACGGTGCAGTTCGATGGGCAACCGGTCCGCTCGTGCCTGATGCTCGCGATTCAAGCCGATGGGCATGAGGTCACCACGGTAGAGGCGTTGTCCGGCAATCGGGATCAGCTCCATCCGCTGCAGCAGGCATTCTGGGAAGCCCATGGCTTGCAGTGTGGATTCTGCACGCCGGGCTTCCTCATGACCCTGGTCCCCTTTCTGGCAGAAAACCCTGATCCGAGCGAGCGAGAGATCCGGGAGGCCATTTCGGGCAACCTCTGCCGCTGCACGGGCTACCAGAACATCGTGGCTGCGGTCCGGCTGGCGGCGGAGCGACTGGGCACCGGCTGATGAGTGGAATCGGCCGGGCCGAATCCAACTGGAGACACTGGCCCGGTT
>CAYHSI010000276.1:0-2915 GCA_964359225.1 uncultured Anaerolineaceae bacterium | reverse complement strand
GCACATACCCGAGCGGGGTCGAATAGATCGTGTTTCCATCGATTTCCGTTCGGGCATAGGTCGATAGGTAGACGAATCCCGAAGCGAGTGAGGAGGCTCCGCTGCCTCCGGCGGCCGCATCTTCCTGGCTTGAGTAGAGGGTCGTCTCGCCCGAGCTGGCCCGCAGATAATCCCAGGGCAGGTAGCCCAGGTTCGGATCGGTCGCCTCGGTGGGCAGCGGTTTGGGTGGGTAAAGGCCTAATCGCGCCAGCTCGGTCAGCCTGGCGCCCGGTCCGTGCGCGGGGCAGAGCTCGGGATGGCGGAGCTGCAGCCGCGGCGCGCAAACGAAGTCGCGCGGATCCGACTCAAACTGAAGCAACTTCGCCGGGTCAGGGGCCCCGGCCAGCCCGCTCAGGAGCAGGAAGAAGGTTAGGAAATAGAATCGCATTGTCGTGGGCAGGCCGGGATTGGCAGGCACGGGAAGGCGATTTTACCCGAGCCGGTCCATATCAGGCGGCGCATCGCCGGCGACAGGCCGAGGTGGTGCACCTCAGACCCGGGCCGCGATGTCGCGTTGTGCTCGATCCAAGAAACCCTCCACCGACATCGCTCCCAGGTCCTCTTCGCTCCGCAGGCGGACTGCGACCTTATCCGCCTCGGCCTCCCGGTCTCCCACCACGAGCATGTAGGGCACTTTCTGCATTTGGGCGTCCCGAATCTTGGCGTTCATCCGCTCGCCTCGGTCGTCGACCTCCACCCGCAGCCCCGCCTCCCGCAGCTGGCTCGCAACCCGGCCAGCATACTCGGCGTGCCGATCGGCAATCGGGATCACCGTCGCCTGGACCGGAGCCAACCAGACCGGAAAGGCTCCGGCGAAGTGCTCGATCAGAGTTCCCAGGAAGCGCTCCATCGATCCGAGCAGAGCCCGGTGGATCATGTAGGGCCGGTGCTCCTGACCATCTTCCCCAACATAGGTCAACTCGAATCGCTCCGGCAAGTTGAAGTCGAACTGGATCGTGGTCAGCTGCCATTCTCGACCCAGTGCGTCCATCAGCTTGAGATCGATCTTGGGTCCGTAGAACGTCGCTTCGCCCTCATCGATCTGATACGGGATCTCGGCGCGTTCGAGTGCGGATTGCAGCGCCTGAGTCGGCGCCTCCCACTGCTCGGCCGAGCCGGCTGCCTTGGCCGGATTCCGAGTGGCCAAGTAGGCGTGGAAGTCTTGGAAGCCGAAAGAGCGCAGGATGTGCAGGCTGAAGGCCAGGGTGCGGTCGATCTCCTCTGGCATCTGATCGGGCCGGCAGAACAGGTGGGCGTCGTCCTGGGTGAAGCCGCGGACTCGCAGCACTCCGTGCAGCACCCCGCTGCGCTCGTAGCGATAGACCGTTCCCCATTCGGCATAGCGCTGGGGCATGTCGCGATAGGAGCGGGTTTTGCTCTTGTAAATCTGTACATGGAAAGGACAGTTCATCGGCTTGAGGTAATACTGCTGGCCCTCGATCTCGACCGGGGGGAACATGCCCTCCTTGTACCACTCCAGATGGCCACTGGTCTCCCAGAGCTGGGCCTTGCCCACGTGCGGCGAGTACACAAATTGATAACCGGCTCGCTCGTGTTCGGATCGGCAGAAGTCCTCGGTGATCTTGCGCACCAGCCCGCCCTTCGGATGCCAGAGAATCAGGCCGGGACCGACCTGCTCGCTGATGCTGTAGAGATCGAGCTCTCGCCCGAGCCGGCGATGGTCCCGCCGCCGGGCCTCTTCGAGCCGCCAGAGGTGCTGCTCCAGTTCCTCGCCGGTCAGCCAGGCCGTGCCGTAGATCCGCTGCAGCATGGTCCGCCGCTCGTCGCCGCGCCAGTAGGCTCCGGCCACGTTGATCAGTTTCAGAGCATCCGGATTGATTCGGCCGGTGTGCTCGACGTGCGGGCCGCGGCACAGATCGGTGAAACTGTCGTGGGTATAGATCGAGATCTCGGGCTTCTCTTTGATCGGCTCGCCGTACTCGTCCACCCCTCCGGCCTCCAGACCATCGATCAGCTCCTGTTTGTAGGGTTGATCGGCGAACTGCTTCCGCGCCTCCGCGGCGCTGACCACCCGTTTGGCGAACGGATGGTTGCCGCCGATGATCTCGCGCATCCGCCGTTCAATCTGCTCCAGGTCCTCCGGAGTCAGCGGTCGAGGCAGCTCGAAGTCGTAGTAGAAGCCGTCGGCAATTGGCGGGCCGATGGCCAGCTTGGCCTGGCCCGGAAACATCTCCAGCACTGCCTGGGCCATGACGTGAGCAGCCGAGTGCCGGAGGCGGTAAAGCTCCGACTCCTCATAGCGCGGTTCTCTTGGCTTGGACATCTCAGACCTCCTCAACCTTGCGCAGCCCGAATCAAGCCGGGCGCTGGGCTATCCACACAAAACAAAAGGCTCTTGCCCGACTGGGGCAAGAGCCGACGCTCTCGCGGTTCCACCCAGATTGGCCGTCAGCCTCGGTAGGACTGTGATCAGTCCGAAGCTGTCAAGCCATCTTTGCAAGCCGGTAACGGGGCTCAACCGTTCGCCCTATCCTCCCGGTGCCTGACCTCGGCCGGCTTTGAACTCGCCGACTCCGATCGCTGCCCGGCTCCGGGCCTTAAGGTTTCCGCTCGCGGGGGGTTTTCGTCGGCTGGAGCACCGAGGGTCTCTCAGTCATGGGATCCTCGTTCCTGTGAGCGCCGCGCTCCGACTACTCGTCCCGGTCGTCGCGTTTAGCTATTCGATTGTGTGGGCGGTATAGGATTTGAACCTACGACCTCATGCATGTCAAGCATGCGCTCTAACCAACTGAGCTAACCGCCCGGCAACAGGATTATACCCGCCCAAGTGCGGTGCCAATGGTTTGGGCGAGACCGTGCCCGCCAGAGACTGGGCAGGCCGGATGCTATAATCCCGCCGCCCTGGGGGAGCCGTG
>CAYHSI010000275.1:0-2934 GCA_964359225.1 uncultured Anaerolineaceae bacterium | reverse complement strand
GTGGAGTATGCCCTGCGGGTGGCCCTGGCGCTCAACTGCTCCGTGGCCGAACACAGCCTGTTCGCTCGCAAGAACTACTTCTACCCCGATCTTCCGAAGGGATTCCAGATCTCCCAGTATGAGCTGCCGCTGGCCAGCAATGGTTGGTTTGACTTCGAGACCGAACACGGCGAGCAGCGAGTTCGAATTCGGCGGGTGCACCTGGAAGAGGACACCGGCAAGCTGTTCCACCGGGAGGGCTATTCACTGGTGGACTACAACCGCTCCGGTATCTCCCTGCTCGAGATCGTGAGCGAGCCGGATCTGTATTCGATCGAGCAGACCAAACGCTACGCACTGGCTCTGCGCTCCTTGTTGCGCTACCTGGGCGTCAACAGCGGGGACATGCAGAAAGGCGTGATCCGGTTCGAGGCCAACGTGTCGATCCGGCCCCAGGGCTCCCTGGAGCTGGGGACTCGCACCGAGATCAAAAACCTGAATTCCTTCCGAGCCCTGTCGCGGGCGGTCGCCTATGAGATCGAGCGCCAGCAGGAGCTGCTCACTGCCGGGGGCCACGTCGAACTAGCGACGGTCGGCTGGGACGAAAATCGGGAGATCACCCTCACTCAGCGCAGTAAGGAGCAAGCGCACGACTATCGCTACTTCCCCGAACCCGATCTCCCGCCGCTGCACATCGAGCGGGCCTGGATCGCGCAAATCCGCAGCGAGCTCCCCGAGCTGCCGGCCGCCAAACGGGCCCGCTTCATGGCCGAGTACGGCTTGAGCGCCTATACCGCCGGCGTGCTGACTGAGGAGAAGGAAGCCGCGGATTACTTCGAACAAGCGGTCGAGGCCGAGCCGAAAGTTCCACCCGACAAGCTCGCCAACTGGCTAACCGTGCAGTTATTCGGTCGGCTTAATACGCTCGGACTGCAAATTGCAAATTCCCCGATCGGTCCCAAGGACTTCGCCCGGGTGGTGGCTTACACGGAATCGGGTCAGATCACCGCCACGAGCGGCCAGCTTGTCTTGGACGAGCTCTCCCGGTCTGGTGGCTCGCCGGAAGCGATCGTGGAAGCCAAGAACCTGGCTCAGCTCAGCGACGAGAACTTGATCCGGCCCATGGTACAGCGAGTGCTCGCCGAGCACCCTGAGCAGGTGAGTGCCTACCTGGCTGGCAAGCACGCCTTAGTGGAGTGGTTCCTGGGGCAGATCATGCGAGCCGCAGGGGGCCGGGCCGATCCAGCGGTGGTGCGGGCCGAGCTGGAGAGTGCGTTGCAGGAGAAGAATCCTCCCACTCAGTGACAAAGTACTCTTGCCGCCGCGCCCCCTGCGCTATACTGTCCTGGGGCATCCTTCACCAGGAGAATCCAACCCAATGGCGACCCAGACCAAGACGACCCAACCCACGATCGAACTCATGCCCAATCCGTTCCAGGTAGCCCAGCAGCAGCTGGATGAAGCGGCAGAGCTGCTCAAGTTGGACGGCGCTCTGCATGAATTGCTCCGTTGGCCGCTGCGCGAGCTCCACGTGACTCTGCCGGTAAAGATGGACGACGGCAGCAGCAAGATCTTTCACGGCTTCCGAGTGCAGTACAACGATGCCCGCGGGCCAACCAAGGGTGGCATC
Organism: uncultured Anaerolineaceae bacterium; assembly: GCA_964359225.1. Lineage (GTDB taxonomy): Bacteria > Chloroflexota > Anaerolineae > Anaerolineales > E44-bin32 > JADFRG01. The sequence goes on along the minus strand of CAYHSI010000275.1, from coordinate 1,325 downwards.
CGCTACCACCCGGACGAGACCATCGACACGGTCCGGGCCTTGGCGGCCTGGATGACCTGGAAGTGCGCGGTAGTGGACATTCCGCTCGGTGGCGGAAAGGGCGGAGTCATCTGCAATCCTAAAGAGATGTCGGATGGCGAGATCGAACGGTTAAGCCGGGCCTACATCCGCCAGGTGGGTCGGATCATTGGTCTGGAGAAAGACGTGCCGGCGCCCGACGTGTATACCAACCCCCAGATCATGGCCTGGATGGTCGATGAATACTCTTTCATGAAGGGTTACAACGAATTCGGGGTGATCACCGGCAAACCACTGGCGCTGGGTGGATCGGCGGGCCGCGGCGACGCCACGGCCCGGGGCGGGATCTACTGTTTGCGGGAGGCCGGGAAGGTGCTGGGCACAAATCTCAAGGGCGCTACCACCGCAATTCAGGGTTACGGCAACGCCGGATCCTTCGCCCACAAGCTAGGGACCGAACTGCTCGGGCTGAAAGTCATTGCAGTTTCCGATTCGCGGGGCGGCGTCCATAACAGCAAGGGCCTGGACTATGCTGCGGTAATAGCTCACAAAGCGAAAACCGGGTCGGTGGTTAAGTTCCCGGGTGCAGAACCAATAAGCAACCAGGCCTTGCTGGAGCTGGATGTCACGGTGCTCGTCCCGTCTGCGCTGGAGAGCGTGCTCACGGCGCAGAATGCATCCAAGGTGAAGGCCAAAATCATTGTGGAGTTGGCCAACGGACCGACAACGCCCGAAGCCGACCGGATTCTGTACGACGCCGGTTGCTACGTGATCCCTGATTTCTTGTGCAATGCCGGCGGGGTCACCGTTTCGTACTTCGAGATGGTCCAGAATGCGTACGACTATTACTGGCAGGAAGACTTGGTCCACGAGCGACTTGACGCCAAGATGACCGCTGCGTTTCACGCGGTTCACGCGGCCGCCCAGGAGCACCAAGTCCACAACCGGCTGGCGGCCTACCTGGTTGCTGTCAGCCGGGTTGCCGAGGCCGTCAAACTGCGCGGCTGGGTTTAGCCAAGCGATTCACGCAGGAGCGCAAGTCGGGGCTGATTTCGGCCCGGCCTGCGCTCCTTCTTCTTTTCCATATCCATCCCTCATTAATTTGGATTTATAGCCGTAATCGTCGTCGGGGGTGTGGAACTGTTGAAACCTAGTGGATGCCCCCCTTTGCAAAGCGGCAGGACCGAGGTGCTTTCTCCACAGAGGTTCGGTGCAGAAAGAAGTTGAAACTCTGTGAGGAGGTGGCCCCAGGCGAACCAGCCCTCAAACAGCGCCGCCTTCTGTGGAGGATTGGAGGTCTTTTACCG
>CAYHSI010000274.1:0-2945 GCA_964359225.1 uncultured Anaerolineaceae bacterium | reverse complement strand
CCCTTGGAGTTGGTCTGGTCTGAGTTGTACAGAACGTCCTCCGGGCAGAATTCGATGCACAGCTCGCATCCCTTGCAGCGCTCAGGGATGATGTATACCTGGCCCCGCGGCGTGGTGATCTCTTTGAGGTCCAGGGGAACCCGTGCGAAGACCTGGGTCACGCGCCTGCGGCCTCCTCTGGTCGTGTCTTAGGTACCTGTGGTCGGATCACCGCGGCCCACACTCTCCTGGCGGACGCAAAAAAACCCGACCTCCGCGGAGGTCGGGCAAGTTAAGTGGACCCGGTCTAGGATCGCTGGTCCCCTACTCATTCAGGTTGCCTTTGCCTCACCCAGGGCGTGCAGCCGGTGGATGGGTCCCCACGTTCTCCACGCTGCGGCCTGCAATCTTTTCAGAGACGTGCGACAAACGACTACTACCTGACTCTCACCTCATCCACTCCGAGTCAGGTACACGTGATCTGCCCTCGCCCCGCTGTCTGCCAGAATTAATCAGATATCGGCGATGGCTGACGCGTGTACTTATCATACGCTTTGGCTTTCGCCCACTTCAAGTGACAAAGCTCACAATAGGCAGCGATCCTGCGCTCTGGGCTCCACGCGGCGCCTCGCTTCCCCAGCGCTAGGAAGCCCAAGACTTTCATATCCAGTCCCTGAACCTTCGCAGCCTCGAAATCACCGTAGATTGAGTCTGGGGTCAGGATCTTCGGGAAGCGCATCCGCAGTTGCCTTCGGGCGTGATCGCACAGGTGGCAGGCGTCGGCGTATTTCGCGTGATGCGGGAGCTCGTAGGCAACCTGCTGTTCATGCTGATCGTGTACGATTTGCTGTTCACTGCAGTTGCGATCATGACCTTTGACTATGTTGTCGAAGAATGAGCCGTGAGCTCGACAGAAAGCGGGTTTTCTACTTCCATGTGGCGGCTGGCTGGGTGGGCGGCCTGGCCTTCTTGGTGACCGCCGTGGCGGGAGCGATCTATCTTGCCCGCCGGCAGCGGGGCTGGGATTTGTTGGCAGTGGCCTCGGTAGAGATCGGGATCGTGTTCACCTTCATCAACATCGCTAGCGGCTCGATTTGGGCTCGGCCGGCCTGGAACACTTGGTGGACCTGGGACCCGCGGCTGGTTACCGCCACCATCATGGAATTGTTGTATGTCGCGTACCTGATGTTGCGACAAGGAATCGATGATCCAGATCGGCGGGCCCGCTTCGGGTCGGTCTATGGGATCGCGGCCTTCGTGAGCGTGCCGATCACCTTCCTGTCGATCCGCTTGTTCCGCACCATCCACCCGGTCGTGATTGGCAGCAACGACCCCTCCGCCGAGGGGACCTTCGACATGATGTCTCGCATGCTGCAGACCTTCCTCTTCAGCCTGCTCACGTTCACCTTTGTCTACATCACGCTCCTCTGGCATCGGGTCCGCCTGGGCCGGCTGGCTGACCAGGTCGAGCAGCGCAGGATGGAGTTGCTGACGGCGTGAGGCGAGTATTGACCGAGCTTGTGAGATTGATCCGGGGAGAGACGCAATGATGCTACAAGAGGCGACGCCGGACACTTTCGGCTACATGCTGTTTGGGTACGGGGTGATCCTGGGGACAATGGTGCTGTTCACTTTGAGTCTGGTCAGCCGCTTTCGCAACCTGCGGCGGGACCTCGAGCTCCTGGAGGAGGTCCAAGCCCCGAAGCGCACAACGACCGAATTGTGGGCGGATCGTCTGGTCAATCGGCTGCATTCGTCCATCTCCTTCCGACTGGTCTACTCCTAGAATAGATTGCGGGCGCGCTGACGGATGGGCCGGGTTGGAGGGAGGAGGAGCCGTGTGTATCATCGGTAAATGACCGTCTCCTCTGAGGGCGGCTCCTTGATGAACCCCCGCTCCATATCACTCTCGACGATCGCTCGGGCCCGCTCGATCCGGTCGTGGGCGCGCTGATACAGATCTGCTCTGGCGACCTGTACCTGGGCGAGCCCCTGTTCCTGTGCCTTCATGCCAACTGCCGTGGCAACTCGCGGGAAGACCTCCCACTCGCTCATGCTTGGCAGGATCGCGTGGGCATCCAGCCCCTTCTCTTTGGCGATGAGCGCCAGCTCTTCCGCCGCCGCGATACACATTTCGTCGGTGATACGCGTGCTGCGGACATCGAGTACGCCGCGGAAAATACCGGGGAAGCCGAGCGAGTTGTTGACCTGATTGGGGAAATCCGACCTGCCGGTGGCAATCACCCGAGCCCCCGCCTCGGCTGCTTCCCAGGGCCAGATCTCAGGGATCGGATTGGCGCAGGCAAACACGATCGGATCGGGGCCCATCAGCCGGATATCGTCAGGAACGATGACGCCCGGCCCCGGCCTCGATAGGGCGATAACTGCGTCCGCTCCCTGGAGAGCCTCACGGATTCCTCCGGTCCGTCCCTCGCCGTTGGTGATCTGGGCTAACTCCCACTTCTCCGGGTACCTGCCTTCCAGGTCATCCCTGCCCGCGTGGAGGATCCCGCGGCTGTCGAGAACGATCAGGTGCTTTGGATTGACTCCCGCCACCGTCAGCAACCTGGCGGTGCGGACGTTGCTGGCGCCGGATCCAACCAGGGTTACTTTCACCTGATCCAGCCTCTTCCCAACGACACTTAGCGCGTTCATGAATCCGGCCAAGACGACGGTGGCGGTCCCCTGCTGGTCGTCATGCCAGACCGGGATGTCTGCCTCTTCAATTAGGCGATTCAGGATTTGGAAGCACTTTGGCTGGGCGATGTCTTCCAGGTTTACCCCGCCGTACGCGGGCTGAATGGCTTTGACCGTCTCGACGAACTCGTCGGGGTCCGTGCAACCCAGGCAGATCGGATGGGCATCCACTCCGCCCAGGTAGCGAAAGAGCAGCGACTTGCCTTCCATGACTGGAAGGGCGGCCAGGGGTCCAATGTCTCCCAGCCCCAGGACGCGGGTGCCGTCTG